>NZ_JBEYZW010000084.1:0-29749 GCF_040646215.1 Streptomyces sp. NPDC046215
GACCAGGTCAGCGCCGGTCTGGAGGGCATGGAGGTGCCGCTGCGCGTCGCCGTCATGGGCTGTGTCGTCAACGGCCCCGGCGAGGCCCGCGAGGCAGACCTGGGCGTTGCGTCCGGCAACGGCAAGGGCCAGATCTTCGTCAAGGGCGAGGTCATCAAGACCGTCCCCGAGTCGAAGATCGTGGAGACCCTCATCGAGGAGGCAATGACGATCGCCGAAGGGATGACGGCGGCCGGCGCCGGCCCCGGGACGCCCGACGTCACGGTGGGCTGACCGGCGGTCGGAGCGCAGTCGGGGGACAGCACGGCCGGCAGGAGCCGGCCGGATCCAACCCGCCCCGGCCCGCGGGTCGCCCCGAGGCGCCCGCCCGGGCCGGGCGAGAGACGAGGAGGGGGCCCGCGTGTCGTTGCTGGAGAACATCCGTGGACCGCACGACCTGAAGGCACTGGACGCACAGGACCTGCCCGAACTGGCCGAGGAGATCCGCCACTTCCTGGTGCACGCGGTCGCCAGGACCGGCGGCCACCTCGGGCCCAACCTCGGGGTGGTGGAGCTCACCATCGCCCTGCACCGCACCTTCGACTCCCCCGCCGACCGCGTCCTGTGGGACACCGGCCACCAGTCGTACGTGCACAAGCTGCTCACCGGCCGCCAGGACTTCTCCAAGCTGCGCGGCAAGGGCGGCCTCTCGGGCTACCCCTCGCGCGAGGAGTCCGAGCACGACGTCATCGAGAACAGCCACGCCTCCACCGTCCTGGGCTGGGCCGACGGCCTCGCCAAGGCCAATCAGGTGCTCGGCCGCTGGAACCGCCACGTCGTCGCCGTCATCGGTGACGGCGCGCTGACCGGCGGCATGGCCTGGGAGGCGCTGAACAACATAGCCGCGGCCAAGGACCGGCAGCTGATCGTCGTCGTCAACGACAACGAGCGCAGCTACGCGCCCACGACCGGCGGCCTCGCCGACCACCTGGCCACCCTGCGCACCACCGACGGCTACGAACGGGCCCTGAGCTGGGGCAAGGACGCCGTCCAGCGCGTCCCGCTGCTCGGCAGGACGCTCTACGAGTCCCTGCACGGCGCGAAGAAGGGCTTCAAGGACGCCTTCGCCCCCCAGGGCATGTTCGAGGACCTGGGCCTGAAGTACCTCGGCCCGATAGACGGCCACGACATCGAAGCCGTCGAGTCGGCGCTGCGGCGCGCCAAGCGCTTCCACGGCCCGGTGCTCGTGCACTGCCGCACGGAGAAGGGCCGCGGCTACCAGCCGGCGCTGGAGGACGACGCGGACCGCTTCCACACCGTCGGCGTCATGAATCCCCTCACCTGCGAGCCCCTGACCCCCGCCCCGGGCATGTCCTGGACGTCGGTGTTCGGCGACGAGCTGGCGAGGATCGGCGCCGAGCGGCCCGACGTGGTGGCCATCACGGCCGCGATGCTGCACCCCGTGGGCCTGACAAAGTTCGCCGACGCCTTTCCCGACCGCGTCTACGATGTGGGGATCGCCGAGCAGCACGGGGCGACGTCGGCGGCCGGCCTGGCGACGGGTGGTCTGCACCCGGTGTTCGCGGTGTACGCGACATTCCTGAACCGGGCGTTCGACCAGGTGCTGATGGACGTGGCGCTGCACAAGTGCGGGGTGACGTTCGTCCTGGACCGGGCGGGTGTCACCGGCACCGACGGTGCCTCGCACAACGGCATGTGGGACATGTCGATCCTCCAGGTCGTCCCCGGCCTGCGGATCGCCGCCCCCCGCGACGCCGACCAGCTCCGGGCGCAGCTGCGCGAGGCCGTCGACGTGGACGACGCGCCGACCGTCATCCGCTTCCCCAAGGAGACCGTGGGCGAGCCCCTCCCGGCCGTGGCCCGCGTCGGCGGCATGGACGTCCTCGCCCACCCCGAAACCGACGGCGCGCAGGTGCTGCTCGTGGCCGTCGGCGCCATGGCCCCGGTCTGCCTGGAGGCGGCCGACCTGCTCACCGCGCGCGGCACCTCCTGCACCGTCGTCGACCCCCGCTGGGTCAAGCCCGTCGACGAGGCGCTGCCCGCGCTCGCCGCGCGGCACTCCCTCGTCGCGGTGGTCGAGGACAACAGCCGCACCGGCGGCGTCGGCTGGGCGGTCGCGCAGGCGCTGCGCGACGCCGACGTGGACGTCATGGTGCGGACCTTCGGCATCCCGGAGCAGTTCCTGCCGCACGCCAAGCGCGGCGAGGTCCTGGCGGACCTGGGGCTGACCCCCGCGGAGATCGCCGGCCGGATCAGCGCCGCGCTGGCCCGTAAGGAGGCCGCGGCCGCCACCGCGGCCCGTAAGGAGAACGACGTATGACAGCGGACGACCCCGGCCCGGGGAAGGCGTTCGACCTCACCCGGCTCCTCGCGGAGCGCGGCGGTGAACGGTACGAGCTCCACACCCGGCACCTGAACCACCAGCTGCCCCGCATGCTGCACACCATCGGCTTCGACAAGGTCTACGAGAGGGCCGAGGGCGCGTACTTCTGGGACGCGGACGGCCAGGACTACCTCGACATGCTCGCCGGCTTCGGCGTGATGGGCCTCGGCCGCCACCACCCCGTGGTCCGCAAGGCGCTCCACGACGTCCTCGACGCGTCCCTCGCCGACCTCACCCGCTTCGACTGCCAGCCGCTGCCCGGCCTCCTCGCCGAAAAGCTGCTGTCGTTCACCCCGCACCTGGACCGGGTGTTCTTCGGCAACAGCGGCACCGAGGCGGTGGAGACCGCCCTGAAGTTCGCCCGCTACGCCACCGGCCGGCCCAGGATCCTGTACTGCGAGCACGCCTTCCACGGGCTGACCACCGGCTCGCTGTCCGTGAACGGCGAGGACGCCTTCCGGGACGGCTTCGCCCCCCTGCTGCCGGACACGGCGATCCCCCTCGGCGACCTCGACGCCCTGGAGCGGGAGCTCCGGCGCGGCGACGTGGCGGCCTTCGTCGTCGAACCCGTCCAGGGCAAGGGCGTGCACACGCCGCCGCCCGGCTTCCTGCTCCGGGCCCAGGAACTGCTGCGCCGCCACAAGGCGCTGCTGATCGCGGACGAGGTGCAGACCGGCATCGGGCGGACCGGCGACTTCTTCGCCTACCAGCACGAGACCGGGGTCGAGCCGGACCTGGTGTGCGTGGCCAAGGCGCTCTCCGGCGGCTACGTACCCGTCGGCGCGACCCTCGGCAAGGACTGGATCTTCAAGAAGGTCTACTCCTCCATGGACCGGGTCCTCGTCCACTCGGCCAGCTTCGGCTCCAACGCCCAGGCGATGGCGGCCGGCCTCGCGGTCCTCTCGGTCATGGAGGACGAGGAGGTCGTCGCCAATGCCCGGCACACCGGTGAGCTGCTGCGGAGCAGGCTGGCGGCGCTGGTGGGGAAGTACGAGCTGCTGCACGAGGTCCGCGGCCGGGGCCTCATGATCGGGATCGAGTTCGGCAAGCCGAAGTCGCTCGGCCTGCGCAGCCGCTGGGCGATGCTCCAGGCGGCCCGCAAGGGACTCTTCGCGCAGATGGTCGTGGTGCCGCTGCTGCGCAAGCACCGCATCCTCACCCAGGTCTCCGGCGATCACCTGGAGGTCATCAAGCTGATCCCGCCGCTGACCATCGGAGAGCGCGAGGTGGACCGCTTCGTGGACGCCTTCACCGCGGTCATGGACGACGCCCACGGCGGCGGCGGGGTGATGTGGGAGTTCGGCCGCACGCTGGTCAAACAGGTCCTGCAACCGTAATCAGGAAGAGCGAGACGGTCGTTGAGTTCGGGGCTGCCGGGGATAATCCGAGCGCGGTGCAGGGCCTGCGGCCGCACGGGCCGGTGTGCGTGCAGATCGCATACGACGAAAGCGCCCGGCTGAGAGATCTCAGCCGGGCGCTTGTCGGGGCCCGCACTCCGCCGGCTACCCGTCAGTGCGCAGTAGTCACAGGGTGCGTGGCTCCGGGCCGGTGCTTCTGTCCTCCCGGGGCGAACCGCTCACCGCCAGGTGTTCAGCAGGGGAGCGTGGTCTTGCCGGCAGCGCCGGTGGAGCCGGTGGTGCCGTCCGCGGTCGCCGTGGCGGCAGTGCCGTTGCCTCCAGGCTTGCCGGGGCACACCGGGCTGGCCGCGCCTCCGGCGCCGCCCTTGCCACCCGTGTGGCCACCCGTGACGACAGCTGCGCCGCCGTTGCCGCCCTTGCCACCGGCGATACCGGCGCCGGCGTCGCCGACACCGCCCACGCCGCCCTTGCCACCGGTGCCGCCGAGCTTGGCCTCTCCGCCGTAGCCGCCGTTGCCGCCGTTGCCGTTGGCACCGCCGGCACCGCCCGTGCCGCCGGCCCCGCCGACGCTCGCGGTGCCGGTGGCGTTGCCACCCGCACCTCCGGTGCCGCCGTTGCCGTTGGCACCCGCGGCGCCACCGGTGCCGCCAAGGCCGCCGATACCCCCGAGGGTTCCGACCCCGTTGGCGCCGTTGGCGCCGGGGGCCCCGGCAGCGGTGCGGGTTTGGGCACCGCCCGTACCGGGTTGGGCGGAGGCGAGGACGGGAGTAAGGGCGAGGCCGGCCACGGCGATCGCCGCAACCAAGAAGGTTCGTGCAGTGTCCGTGGTGCGCATGGTGCGCATGGTGCACTTCCTTCGGTTTGTGCAGGTGGAGAGATTCTCCGCCTGACAACTCTCAACGTAGGGGAGCGCGATGCGCCAACGCAATCTAAAGGATGAACAAATGCATTTAAATAGGTTGAATCATGCGAACTTTGGCGGAAAAGTCCAAGCTTTCTATCCGTTATCCATGGTGCCATGCCTTCTGGCGCCCGGCAGGATCGTGTAAGCCGTCGCAGTGGAGGACCCGACGGGCCGACGTGCTTGCTGCGGCGATCGCCGGCCCGTCGGCGCCACTGTTTTAAGAAGCCGGATACGCGAAATACGTCCGCCTGCCGATCCATGGCGAGCTCGTATTCGGCTTACCGCGCGAACGTGCGGCAGAGCCGGCCGAGAGGGCAGGTCGAATGATGGAAATGACCATCAAGAGCCTGCTCATTCCTATGGACGCCGAAATCGGTGACCTGCCTAAGTCGATTCGGCCTGACGCTGGTCAAACAGGCCGTGGCCGGGCGCTGAGGCCCCGGGCGGGGGCCGGCCGGCCCCCGCCCGCTCGGTGGTCTCAGGCCGTGAGCAGCCGCTCCCGCAGCCGGTCGCGGGTCAGCGGCGTGAGGGCGAGGCCCTCGGCGAGGTAGCGCTCGGGCGTGCCCCAGAACTCCTCGATGGCCGCGAAGGCCGCGTCGAGGTACGAGGCGCGCGCCTCGAACATGGGGGAGAGCAGCTCCGCGATCTCCCGGGCCTCCGGCTCCGCCGCCCCTTCGGCCCGCCGCATCCGGTAGCGGCGGTGCAGGGCGTTGGACTCCAGGTAGTCGGCCTCGATGACCTCGCGGGAGACACCCAGCGCGAGCAGGGTGACCGCGATGGACAGCCCCGCCCGGTCCTTGCCCGCGGCACAGTGCATCAGCGCGGGCACGCTGTCCTCGGCGAGGGCGTGCAGGATCCGGCTGTGCTCGGCGGTGCGGGTGGTGATGACCTCCCGGTAGGTCTCCTCCATCCGCTCCGCGCCCCGCGCCCCGGCCAGGACGGACCGCAGCTGCCCGAGGTCGCGCCGGCGCACCATCCGCCAGAACTCGGCGCCGTCGGCCGGGTCGTTGAGGGGGATGTTGATGTTGCGGACGCCGGTGAGGGTGATGTCCGGGCCGTCGAGCTCGATGTCGGCGGCGTTGCGGAAGTCGAAGACCGTGTGCAGGCGGAGCGAGTCGAGGAAGCGGGCGTCCTCCTCGGTCGCGTGGGCGAGGTGGCCGCTGCGGAAGAGGACGCCGGGCCGCACGCGTCGCCCGTCCGCGGCGGGCAGCCCGCCGAGGTCGCGGAAGTTGCGGACCCCTGCCAGCTCGGGCTCGGTGGACGGGACGTGCGGCGTCTGCGTCACGGGCGCTCCCAGGGTTCTGCTGTCGACGCCGGTCGTCGACGAATCGGCTGACTGACTTTACGACACCGGTTGTACGGCCGGAGAGGGCAGCCGGTCACCCCTGTCGACATATTCCGGTTGAGGTGACTTTGTTGGGGTGGGATACATCACTGCACGTCAACCCCTGGTTACGGTGGCGTAGGTCACTCCCTGAGGTGAAAGATGTACTGACGTGGCAGACGATTCGAATTCATTCAGCAAGGGCGCGATCGGGTCGTACGCAGCCGTCGGGGACAGCTTCACCGAAGGCGTCGGCGACCCGGGGCCGGGCGACACCTTCATCGGCTGGGCCGACCGACTGGCCGTACTCCTCTCCGACCAGCAGGCGGAGCACACCTTCCGGTACGCCAACCTCGCCGTCCGGGGCCGCCTCCTCGACCAGATCGTCGAGGAGCAGGTGCCGCGGGCCCAGGAGCTCGGCCCGGACCTGGTGACGTTCTGCGCCGGCGGCAATGACATCCTGCGGCCGGGCAGCGACCCGGACAACGTGGCGGAGCGCTATGAGGCGGCCGTCGCCGAGCTCACCGCCTCCGTCGGCACGGTGCTGCTGTGCACCGGCTTCGACACCCGCGGCATGCCCGTCCTGCGGCACCTGCGCGGCAAGATCGCGACGTACACCGCCCATGTCCGGGCCATCGCCGACCGGCACGACTGCCCGGTCCTCGACCTGTGGTCGCTGCGGTCGGTGCAGGACCGGCGGGCCTGGAGCGAGGACCGGCTCCACCTCTCGCCGGACGGGCACACCCGCGTCGCGCTGCGCGCCGCCCAGGTGCTCGGCCTGCGGGTGCCCGCCGACCCGGACCAGGCGTGGCCCGAGGAGGGGCAGCGCTCGCCCGCCGAGGTGCGCCGCGACAACATCCACTGGGCGCGCGAGCACCTGGTGCCGTGGATCGGCCGCCGCCTGCGCGGCGAGTCCTCGGGGGACCATGTGGAGCCCAAGCGGCCGGACTTGCTGCCGCTGTAGGCTTCAGGCTTTTCCTCACAGGGTGCGCCACTGCTGCGCGGCGGCGTCCTACGGGCGCCGGGCGGGCTGATGGTGGCTGAGCCCAGCCGGCACCAGCCCGGCCGGCGCCCGTAGGACGCGCCCGCAGGGCGCTCGCCGCCGCAGGCGGCCACGACGGCCCGCAGCCCGGCCCCCGGGCCCGGAGATCAGCGGCGGAGCCGGCCGTGCGGCAGCTCGGCCCAGACGACACGGCCACGGCCGCTGTCGTCGGGCCGGACCCCCCACGCCTCGGACAGCGCGCCGACCAGCAGCAGTCCGCGCCCGCTCTCCTCGTCCGCGCCGCTGCACCGCGCCCGGGGCTCCGTCGAGGTGTGCCCCTGATCGGCCACCTCTATCCGCAGCTTCGCGCCGCTCAGGCGCAGCTGACAGCTGACCTTCTCGCTGTCCGTGTGCCGCACGGCGTTGGTGAACAGCTCCGACACCACCAATTGGGCGTCGTCGCACGCCACTTCGTCGATGCCCCACTCCCGCAGCTGCGCGAGAACCCGTTTGCGCGCCTCCGCCACCGAGGTGTTGAGGGCCGGGAAGTGGAAGGCGTCCTGGAGACGCGCGGCCATGGAACTGCCGAAGCGCCCGAGCGAAGGTGCGTCATGGGAGGGGACCACTCCGCAACTATGTGCGATGTGACTCAGGTGTGGCAAGGTTCAATCTGTAAATTGCAGAATCGTCAGAGCAGTCTGTGAGCTCCAAGAGAGCCGTGGCACACTGCGGGCATATGACGGCAGTTGGAGGGGATCAACAGTGGCGGACGCGCGGCCGGCAGGCGCCCCGACCGTCCTGAGAGTCGTGCTCGGCAAGCGGCTGCAGGACCTCAGAGAGAAGGCCGGGCTCTCCTACGAGGACGCCGGCCGCGCCCTGGACGTCACCCACGCCACCGTCCGCAGAATGGAAAAGGCCGAAGTCGGCCTGAAGCTCCCCTATGTGGAGAAGCTGCTGCGCGTCTACGGCGTCACCGGCCCGGAAGAGGTCGAGGGCTTCCTCTCCCTCGCCCGCGAGGCC
The DNA here is from genome assembly GCF_040646215.1 of Streptomyces sp. NPDC046215. Lineage (NCBI taxonomy): Bacteria > Bacillati > Actinomycetota > Actinomycetes > Kitasatosporales > Streptomycetaceae > Streptomyces > Streptomyces sp. NPDC046215. The sequence continues at coordinate 7,972 of NZ_JBEYZW010000084.1, forward strand.
AACCGCCCCGGCTGGTGGCACCGCTTCCGCGACGTCCTGCCCGAGTGGTTCAGCGCCTTCGTGAGCCTGGAGGGGGAAGCCAACCTCATCCGCGCGTACGAGCCGCACTACATGCCCGGCCTGCTGCAGACCGAGGACTACGCGCGGGCCGTGCTCCGCGCCGGCATGCCGCACGCCCGCGCGGCCGACATCGACCGCGCGGTCACCGTCCGCCGGGAGCGCCAGGCGCTGCTCACCCGCGAGCAGGCACCGCTGCTGTGGGTGGTGATGGACGAGACCGTCCTGCGCCGGCCCATCGGCGGGCGGGACATCATGCGCGAGCAGATCTCCCACCTCATGGCCGCCACCGCCCTGCCCAACGTGCGGCTGCAGGTCATGCCGTTCGCCGCCGGGCCGCACCCGGCGATGTACGGACCGTTCCACATCTTCCGCTTCCCGCTGCCCGAGCTGCCGGACATCGCCTACGCCGAAAACCTCGTCGGAGCCTCGTACTTCGACCAGCGCGACGACGTGTCGGCCTTCCTGGAGGCGCTGGACCGGATGTGCGCGCAGGCCGCGCCGGCCCACACCACCGAGGCCCTCCTGGGTGGCATTCGTAAGGAGATCTGAACCATGGATCGCATCTACAACGGCATGCCCGCCACCGACCTCGGCACCGAGGGGTGGAGCAAGCCGTGGAGCGGCGGCAACGGGGGGAGCTGCGTCGAGGCCATGCGGCTGGGCGACGGCCGCGTCGCCCTGCGCCAGTCCACGGACCCGGAAGGGCCCGCGCTGATCTACACGCATCACGAAATCGAGAGCTTCATCAAGGGCGCGAAGGCCGGCGAAGCCGACTTCCTTCTCGCGGGAACGAGTGTGAGCTGCGAATGAACCACCAGGAGCAGGGCTTCACGGCCGACCAGATAGACACCGGCAGGCCCCACCCGGCCCGGATGTACGACTACTACCTCGGCGGCTGGGACAACTACGAGGTCGACCGGCAGGCCGCCGAGCACGTCATCGAGGTCCACCCCCAGGTGCGGCTGTCCGCCCGCGCCAACCGCGCCTTCCTGCGGCGCGCGGTACGGGACGTGGTGGGCGGCGGCATCCGGCAGATCATCGACATCGGCACGGGCATCCCCACCTCGCCGAACACCCACGAGGTGGCACGCGAGAGCGCCGAGGGCGTCCGCGTCGCCTACGTGGACAACGACCCGATCGTCGCCACCCACGCGGGGGCGAAGCTGACCAACACCGGCGACGCCGCCTTCGTCCTGGGGGACGTGCGGGAGCCGGCGGCGATCCTCGGCCACCCCGCGGTGCGCGAGCTGATCGACTTCACCGAGCCCGTGGCCCTGCTGCTCGTCGCCGTCCTCCACTTCGTCAAGGACGAGGAGGACCCGGCCGGTCTCGTGGCCGCCCTCGGCGACGCACTGGCCCCGGGCAGCGCCCTGGTGCTCTCCCACGCCACGGCCGAACCCTACGAGGGGTACGCGGACGGCTACACCGACGTCAAGGCCCGCGACAGCGTCCTCGGCGCGTACAAGAACGCCACCGCCGCCCTGAACCTGCGCGACCGCGCCGCCGTCGAGCCGCTCTTCGGCGACTTCGCCCTGGCGGACCCGGGCCTGGTCCGGGTGCCGCTGTGGCGCCCGGACGGTCCCGTGCCGAGCGCCGAGGAGCTGAGCAACACGATTTTTTACGGCGGGGTGGGGTACAAGTCGTAGCTTTGGCCGGCGGGTCTCTTTCGGCTGCGGCCGTTGCTGCCGCGTCCTCAAGCGCCGGACGGGCTAGTCAGCCCGTCCGGGGGCGCCCCTGGGCCAGGCCCCTAGGGACGCGGGACCTCGCAGCTGTCCTTGAAGCCCTGGCTGGTCAGCCCGAGCGCCGCGTTGGTCCGCGAGCGGAGGTTCTCCACCGCGACCATCGCGGTCAGCTCGATGAACGCGGCGTCGTCCAGGTGCCGCCGCAACCGCTCGACCAGCTCGTCCTCCACGGTCGGCGGGGTGGCGGTCATGGCCTCGGCGTACTCCATGACGTCCCGCTCCAGCGGGGTGTAGGCGTCGCTCTCCCGCCACACCGGCACGTCGTGCAGCTTCCGGTGCGACATGCCGTGCCGGCGGTGCTCCCAGTAACCGAAGTCCATGCACCACGAGCAGCCGATGGACGCCGCCGACGCCATCACGGCCAGTGCCTTCAGCTGCGGGTCCAGCTTCTTCCACCGGCCGATCGCCATCTCGAACCGGGACGAGGCGATCAGCACCCGCCGGTGGTGGCCGTACGCCATCACCGGGTCGAGGACCTTGCCGAAAGCGCGCCGGGAGTACCACTGCACCAGCCGGATCAAGGGCGTGCGGTCGGGGGTGAGCGAGATACGGGCCATGGCGGTTGCCTCCGTCGTCCAGCGGGTCGGTTGCTTGTGCCGGTACGACGGGCGACACCCCCGCCCTTGTGACATCACCGGCGGACCGGGACGTGAGACCCCTGTCACAGGGCGGATCTAGGCTGGTCGGCATGGACGACCAGCTCTTCCCCCGGCCGCCGGCCGAGATCGCCCCCGGAGCGGTGCACGTCCCCGGCTGGCTCGACGCGGCCGCCCAGCGCCGCCTGCTCACCGCCTGCCGCGAGTGGGCCCGGCCCCCCGCCGGGCTGCGCACCGTGCGGATGCCCAGCGGCGGCGAGATGTCGGTGCGCACCGTCTGTCTCGGGTGGCACTGGTTCCCCTACGGCTACGCCCGCACCGTCGTGGACGGCGACGGCGCCCCCGTCAAACCCTTCCCCGCGTGGCTGGACGAGCTGGCCAAGGACGCGGTGGCGCGGGCCTACGGCGCCCCGGCGGGCCCGGATCCGTACGACATCGCCCTCGTGAACTTCTACGACCGCGACGCGAAGATGGGCATGCACCAGGACCGTGACGAGAAGTCCCCGGCACCCGTGGTCTCCCTCAGCCTGGGCGATACCTGCGTCTTCCGGTTCGGCAACATCACCGACCGCAACCGGCCCTGGACCGATGTCGAGCTGCGCAGCGGAGACCTCTTCGTCTTCGGCGGCCCCGCCCGCCTGGCCTTCCACGGCGTCCCCCGCACCCGCCCGGACACGGCGCCGCCCGGCCTCGGCCTCACCGGCCGGCTGAACATCACCCTGCGGGTGAGCGGGCTGTGAGAGGGGTGCGGCAAGGGTGCGCCCCGGGCGCGTCAGCGGGGAGCCTCGGGCAGTAGCCGCCGCGAGAAGGCCCGGCCGGTCGTGGCCGTGCGGCTCCTGCCGTGGCCGGCCCACCGGCGGTGGCCTCCGGCGCCGCGCGGCCGGCCCTCCGCGGCCTGCCGCCCCCGGCCACCGGCTCCCGCCGGAACCGGCCCACCGGCGGTGGAGTCGACCGTCCATCGTCAGCGAACCGCCGCGGCGGCCGGACCGCCCCGGGCGCCGCCGGACGGCGAGCGGCGGAAAATCGCGTGCGTTCCGGCCCCCGGCCCTGCACAGTGGGGCACCGGCAGGGCGGCACGTCCGGCTGCCGCCGTCCGGGCTCGGATCACGGGGGTGAGCCCGGCCGGCGGCACGCGGAGTCCGCCGGGGCGTGGAGTTCACCGGCACGCGGAGTTCGCCGGGGCGCGATGTGCCCGTGGGCCGGGGGCCACCGCGCGCCCTCCGGCACGGGGCAGATAATGGCCTGACCCGCCTTCCCCCATGGCGTCAGCGGCATGGGGGCGCCCCTGCCGCCCCACCTGGAGGTGCCGTGACCGGCTTCCGCCCGACCAGCTCACCACTCGACGCACTCCGCCCCCAGGCGTTCGGGGCGGATCCGTCCGGGGAGCGGATGGCGCGCATCCGTCGGTCGCCGCACTACGCCGACGGTGTCTTCACCAACCCCGTGGCCGCCGAGCAGGCCCCCGCCGGCTCCCTGCTGAAGTTCCTCCCCACCTACTTCCGCAAGGAGGAGCGGGCCCGCCGCACCCCGGCCGGCACCGTCCCCGTCCACCCCACGACCATCGCCGACCTCGCCGTCCCCGCGGCCTCGGGGCTGCGGCTGACGTGGATGGGGCACTCCACCGTGCTCGCCGAGATCGACGGCCACCGCGTCCTCTTCGACCCGGTGTGGTCGCGGCGCTGCTCCCCCTTCGTCTTCGCGGGCCCCGGCCGGCTCCACCCGGTGCCCGTGCCCCTGGCCGAGGTCGGCCGGATCGACGCCGTGGTCATCTCCCACGACCACTACGACCACCTGGACATGCCCACGATCAAGGCCCTGGCCCGCACGGGCACGCATTTCGTCGTGCCGCTGGGCGTCGGCGCCCACCTCGAGTACTGGGGCGTGCCGGCGCACCGGATGACCGAGCTGGACTGGCACGAGTCGACCGGAATCGGCGGCCTCACCCTCACCGCGACCCCCGCCCGCCACTTCTGCGGCCGGGCGCTCCGCAACACCCAGCACACCCTGTGGGCCTCCTGGGTGGTCGCAGGCCCCACGCACCGCGTCTTCCACAGCGGTGACACCGGCTACTTCCCCGGCTTCGCGGACATCGGCGCCCAGTACGGGCCGTTCGACGCCACCATGGTGCAAATCGGTGCGTACAGCGAATTCTGGCCCGATATTCACATGCGGCCGGAGGAGGGCATGCAGGCCCACCTCGACCTCCAGGGAGACGCCGCGCGGGGCGTGCTGCTGCCCATCCACTGGGGCACCTTCAACCTCGCCCCGCACTCCTGGGAGGAGCCGGTCGAGGGCACGGTCGCCGCGGGCCGGCAGCGCGGCGCGCGGGTGGCGACGCCCAAGCCGGGCCAGCCCTTCGAGCCCTCGGGCGAGCTGCCGCTCGACCCGTGGTGGCGTGCTGTCGCGGCGGGCGGGACGCCCGCCCGCACCGGCGCGGACCCCGAGCTGCCGAGCCGCGCGGAGGCCACCGTCCGGGTGTAGCGGGAAGGCCGGCGACAGCGGTCGGGGCAGGCGGCGCGGGAGTGGCGCATTCTCGTACAGGGCTCCGGTACCGCCCTTGTGGCGGAAGCGGCGGCCCGCTTCAATGCCCGCCATTGATCAGGAAACCTTCCTATCAGCCGATCGGGAACGGAGCGCCGCCGCCTGTCCCCGCGCACCTCGAAGAAGAACACCCGCATCGCCCTGACCGCCCTGGCCTTCGTCGCCCCACGCTCACCCTCGCCGGGGCCGGCGAGGCCGCCGCCTCACTCGCCGCCACCCCCGGCGCCGCCACCCCCGGCGCCGCCACCGCCCCGGCCACCGAGCGGATACGGGCGGCGGCCGGCCTGGAGGACCCGCACCAGCCGCCCAGCGGGTCTTCCTCGACAGCGGCAACTGCGACCTCCGGCCGCCGCTGAAGTGGAAGGTCTACGGCGACTCCTCCCGGATCGACGAGTAAATCGACGAGTGAGCCGCACGCCGTCGGCCCGCCCGTGGCCTTCCCCGGCCGGGAGGGCGCACGGGCGGGCACTGCCGTCAGCGGGACGACAGCTGATCCATGTCGCAGCAGGAGTCACGCCGCAACTGGCGCCCGACCCCCAGCCAGGCGCCGGGGGACCGCTCCGCGTGCCCCGCCGGGCCGCCCGCGCCGCCGTAGGCGCCGACCAGCTCCGCCTGCCGGTACGGCACCCCGCCCCGCAGCACCGCGTCCGTCCGCACGAGCGAGTCGAAGTCCGTGAACGGGTCGCCGTCCACCACCGTCATGTCCGCGAGCTTGCCGACCTCCAGCGTCCCCAGGTCCCGTTCCGCGCCGAGCGCCCGCGCCGGCAGCACCGTCGCGGTGCGCAGCGCCTGGGCCGCCGACAGCCCGTAGCGGTGCAGGGCCCGCAGCCCCAAGTGCAGGGAGAGCCCGACGGGGACCAGCGGCGCGTCCGTCCCCAGGGCGACGACGCCCCCGCCCGCGAGAACCCTGCGGTAGACGCCGACTTCCCGTTCCAGAGTCGCCAGTTGATCGGCCGTCGGCCGGCTGGCGGCCGTCCGGCGCACGAGCGCCACGTCCCACGGCGGCATCAGCGCCGTGACCCGCGGGTCCTCCGCCAGCGCCGGGGCGTCACCCAGCAGCGGCACCGAGGTGAACATCGTCGCGAAGAGGTGGAAGTCCGTGGCGGTGTAAATCTCCTCCACGTCCTGGTAGGCGCGGCCCGTCGCCGACGTGGCGTGCCCGAACTCCAGCCGCTGCGTCGCCTGTAGGTGGGTCGTCAGGTCCTGACCCAGCTGGACGCCCGGCGAACAGAGGTGGCTGCCGGCCCGGACGCCCAGCCGCTCGTGCGCGAACCGCGCCGACTCCTCCATCACCCAGCCCGGCGCCCGCACGTACGTCTTGACGAAGTCCCAGTCCAGGGCGGTGGCCCGCGCCAGCGACCGGCGCAGCCCCTCCCGGGTGCGGTGCGCGCGCCCCATGCTGTACGCGACGCGCGCCCCGTCCAGCAGCTCGCCGGTCGAGATCAGCCGCGGCCCGGCCAGAGCCCCCGCCGCGACGGCCTCCCGGATGCGCGCCTGCTCGTAGGCGAACCCGCCGAACGAGACCGCCGTGGTGATCCCGTAGGCCAGTTGCAGGACGGTCTGCCGGCCGCCGTAGGTGTTCTGGTACGGGTGGGTGTGGGCGTCCCAGAGCCCGGGGATCACCGTGCGCTCCGAGGCGTCGACGCGCCGCCCGGCCGCCCGCCCGGACCGGTGCGGTGCGACGGCGGCGATCCGCCCGCCCCGGACGAGGAGGTCGACGTCCTCGCGCACCGTCTCGCCCGTGCCGTCCCAGAACCTCCCGGCGTGCACGATGGTGTCGGCCGGCACCGGCCGCCGGTAGTCGAGCGGGACGCGCACCGTACGGGCCGCCCCGCCGGCCGTGTCCAGCAACCGCAGCCGCCCGGCCGAGAGGTAGAGGAGGTGGCGGGAGTCCGCGGACCAGGAGGGGTGGTCGGCCGGCTCGTCACCGAGGAGGCGCATCTCGCCGTCCGGGGTGCCGTCGGGGCGGACGGGCAGCAGCCACAGCGCGGACTCGCAGATCAGCGCCATATGGCGGCCGTCGGGGGACCAGACCGGGCCCGAGTCGTAGCGGTCGGAGATCGACGCGTGCGGGGCGACGGCGTGCAGCCGGGAAGCGCCGCCGGCCGTGTCGACGACCCGGATGAGGTTGTAGCCCTCACGGAACCGCTGGTTCAGCCGGTTCCTGTCGCACAGGGCGACGAAGCGCCCGTCGGGCGACCAGCTCGGTCTGCCCGGCAGGCCGCCCCCGCCCAGCGGCGCCGCCAGGACCCGGTCGGTGCCGGCGCCGAGATCGCGCACCAGGAGGTTCCCCGACAGGTCCAGACAGGCCAGCCGCTTCCCGTCGGGCGACAGCGCCGGATACATGCGGCCGCCGTCGGCCAGGACCGACTCCCGGCCGGAGGCGAGGTCGATCCGGTGGACGGCGTGCAGGCCGTCCCGGTCACCGGCGTAGACCAGCGCCTCGCCGTCGCGCGTCCAGGACGGACTGAGCAGGTAGCGGGTGGGGCCGGAGGCGACTACCCGGCGCGGCCGACCGCCCGCGACGTCCGCCACCCAGAGGGAGTTGAGCGCCGCGAACGCCACGCGCCGGGCGTCGGGGGAGAGGGCCGGCAGGTGCAGCGCGCGGACCTTGTGGACCCCGCCGCCGTCGAGGTCGAACCGCTTGCCGCGGTAGCGCGGCCGCTCCAGGGGCAGCCGGGCGGTGAAGGGAATGGTCGCGGCGACGGCGGCCGGCGCCTCGGCACCCGCGCGCGCCGCCCGGCCGGGGCGGACGATCGAAAACTGCCCGCTCACGGTGAGGAGCAGCTCGTCCCGCGACACCCACCGCGGCGGGACGGGCTCCACGTCCCCCTCGACCGCCACCGCCGTGCCGTCCACGACGAGCGTGCAGGACGCGGCGGGCGCGGGCGTCGTCCGCAGGTAGGCCAGGCGGCCGGCCGGGGACACCGCCGGCGTCATCACTTGCGCGACGGCCACCTCGCTGTGCTCCACGCGCACCGGCCCCCGCCCGTCGGACGGGACGGACGCGACCGTACGGGCCTCCAGCGCCGTCCCCGCCACCCGGGCCCTGACGAACAGCAGCCGCTTGCCGTCCGGCGACCAGACGGGGTCGAAGTCCTCCCAGGCCCCGTCCTGAAAGGGGCCGTCCTGGCCGGTCAGCCCGGTGATCCGGGTGAGCGCGCCGCTGCGCGCGTCCACCACCCACACGCGGTACGGGCTGCCCGCCACCGGGTCGCCGCCGCGCTCGGAGGCGAAGGCGATCCGGGTGCCGTCGGGGGACCAGGCCGGCCCCCGGTCGTCCCAGGGCCCGTCGGTCAGCCTGCGCAGCCCGGAGCCGTCGGGCCGCAGCGTCCACAGGTGGAAACCGCCGCCGCGGTAGGCGCAGACGGCGAGCTGCCGGCCGTCGGGGGAGTGGACGGGGCGCGTGGGTTCGAGGTCGGGGGGCGTGATCGCGACGGCGTCGCCACCCCGGCGGGGGAGGGACCACAGGACGTTCTGCACCTCGGCGACGATCCGGTCGCCGGCGGGGGCGAGGCTGGCGGCACCGTTGGTGGCGCCGGTGAAGGACAGCGTCGTGCGGGCGGTGCGCGGGGCGGCGGCCGCCGCGGCCGACGGGAGGGCGGTGGCGAGGGGGGCCACCCCGGCGACGGCGGCGGTCCCGGCCGCCGCCGTCAGGAGCGTGCGCCGGGAGAGGGAGGAGCGCGGGTCCGGCGGGGCCGGGGCGGGGGTGGCGTCGGGAGTGTCCAACTGTCCTCCTGCGGCAGGGGAGTTGCGTGCGGCACGAGCGGAAATCGGGACGCTCGATGGTCGCACGCCGCGCCGGCCGTGGGTCAACACCGCGCCGGGCCGGACGGCGATTGTCGGTGGCGGGCGCTACGGTCGTCGTACCGGCCGCGCTCCGGCCGGGTGGGCGACAGGGGCTCCGGCCCGGTGGACGGCGTGGTGAAAGGAGAGGGCCATGGTCACGGCCGAAGACGTCCGCGCGGTCGCGCTCTCCCTGCCGGAGACGTCGGAGAAGCTCGCCTGGGGACAGCCGACGTTCCGCGTCGGCGGCCCGAGCGGCTCCGGCGGGCGGATCTTCGCCGCACTGGCGGACGACGACGCTTCGATGGGGGTGAAGTGCCCCGAGGAGGAGCGGGCGGAGCTGATCGCGACGGAGCCGGAGAAGTTCTTCCTCCGCCCGGGGCACGACGACACCTACGCCTGGCTGCGGGTGCGGCTCGCCGCGATCGAGGACACCGCGGAGCTGCGGGCGATCCTCCTGGACGCCTGGCGCCTGGCCGCACCCCGCACGATCGCGGACGCGCACCCCGAGCCGGGGGACGCGTCCGCGGAGGGCTGAGGAGGGGAGCTGAGGAGGGGACGTCAGCCGAGGAAGGCCGTGACGCGCTCGCGCAGCGAGCGCGGATCCAGGCCCAGCCCGGCCACGTACTCGTCGACGGATCCGTAACGCCGCAGCTCACGGCGGCCCACACCGAGCCCGAGCACCCGGTGCGGCAGGTCGGCCAGCGCGTCGTTGGCGGCGGCCGTGGAGGTGCCGGCCAGGTAGGGCTCGACCAGGACGACATCGGCGGTGGTCGCGCCGGCGGGGATCGCCGCCCGCAGGGAGGCGTCGTCGAAGGGCCGCACGGTCGTCGCGTAGAGCACGCTCACGTCGAGCCCCTCCACGGCCGCCAGGACGCTGTCGAGCATCGGTCCGACGGCGACGACCACCCCGCGGCGCCCTTCGCGCACGGCCAGGAAGCCGCCGCCGGTGACCGGCCGGGCGGCCGCGTTGGTCTGCACCGACAGCCGGACGTACACCTTGTCGTCCCCGGCGGCCGCCGCGTGCCGCAGCAGCGCCTCGGCCTCGTCGGGGTGGCCGGGCACGTGCATGGTCCAGCCGTCGAGGGTGTCGAGGAGCGCGATGTCGCCGGGTGACATATGGGTGTACCCGCCGGCCGGCCAGTCGTACGACCCGCCGGCGCTCACCAGCACACCGCCCGTGCCCTGGTGCCCGAAGTCCAGCTTGACCTGCTCGAAAGCCCGGTCCACCAGGAAGCTCGCGAAGGTGTGGACGAGGGGCCGCATCCCGGTCAGCGCCAGCCCGCCGCCGGTGCCGATGAGGAGCTGCTCGCGGATGCCCACGTTGATCACGCGGTCGGGGTGGGCCTCCTGGGCGGCGGCGAACCCGTCCGTGCCGATCTCGGCGAGGACGACCGCGAGGCGGGGATCGGAGTCGAGCAGCTGGGAGGCGGTGGAGGCGAAGCGCTCACGCATGGTGTCCACGAGAAAACCTTTCACATCAACAGGGCAAACTTGGGCAAACCTGGGCGAGTAATGCATCCGCTCCGGTGTCAGGCGTCCTTGGACTCGACCCGGGCGACCACGGCGTGGGGCCGCCCCGGATGCGGCGTGGTGAACGCCTCGTACAGGGCGTCGTGATCGCGCCCGTCCACGGTGGCGGTGGACCAGCCGGCGGCCTCGAAGCGGGAGGCGATGCCACCGGGCCGGCTGTGGGTGGCGGAGGCGTTGTCGATGACGAGCGTGTGCAGCGCGTCGAGTCCGACGGCCCCGGCGTAGGCGATGGCCTCGTGGTTGCTGCCCTCGTCCAGCTCCGCGTCACCGATCAGCACCCACACCCGGGCATCGCCCTCCCCTTGCGCCCGCAGCCCCAGCGCCGTCCCCACGGCGAGCGGCAGCCCGTGCCCGAGCGACCCGCTGCCGATCTCGGCCCCCGGCACGAGGGTCCGGTCCGGGTGGTGCCCGAGCGGCGAGTCGTAGGACCCGAACCCGCTCAGCCACGACTCGGGAAAGAAGCCCTTGGCGGCGAGCACGGCGTAGTACGCCATGGGCCCGTGCCCCTTGGACAGCAGAAACCGGTCCCGCCCGGGGGCGTCCGGCCGCTCCGGCGAAACGCGCAGCACCCGGTCGTAGAGCACCCAGAGCGCGTCGAGCGTCGAGGTCGCGGCCGGCCCGTGCTTCTCGTCGCCGGTCATGAGACTCATGAGTCCGGGCAGGTCGGCGAAGGTGCGGGTGGTGCGGGGCCGGGCGGACGTGACAGAAGTCGATGTAGGAGTCATGTAGATCAGCGTGCAACCTCAAGGCGACTTGAGGTCAAGCACCCGCCGAAAGATCCACACCCTCGAAAGCCGTGCACGGCCACCCGGTGAAGTGCGGTATTGTTCTCGTGCGCGGTCGGCCAGGGGAAAACCCGGGCCGGACAAGCACCGGGACGTGGCGCAGTTTGGTAGCGCACTTGACTGGGGGTCAAGGGGTCGTGGGTTCAAATCCCGCCGTCCCGACACGGTGAAACAGCCTCTGACCTGGGAGAAATCCCAGGTCAGAGGCTGTTTTGTGCTGTGGGGCGGGGGTGTGCCGGGTCGTGGGCGACGATCCGTGTCCGGCGCTCACGCGACAGGGCGTGGAGGGGGTGCCCGCGCCGTCCGTCCAGGTCGGGCCGGCATGGCGCAGGCCGGGCCGGTGCTGGTACGCGCGGTGGTCCGGTGAACAGGCGGGCGACGGGATCGCGGCCCCGGGGAAGAGCGCCCGCGGTTCTCCGGCCGGAGTCGTGCGCACGACGTCTGTCACGTTGCTGATCCACGCAACCGACGTGGCAGCGGGTAATCGCACCGGCATCCGGGCGGCTAGGTCGTACGAGGTAGTTCTGTGCGCTCGCGTATTCCTCCGGGCTTCGCATCAGTAGCTTGGTGCGTACATGCCCTCATGGGCGGCGTCGTCGGTTCGGGAGGAGCGTGCATGCGCAGATTTTCCGTTGTCGCGGCAGCAGTTGCAGGGGCGATCGGCCTGACTCTGGGAAACACCGCCGTCGCAGAGCAGCCGGCGGCACAGCCGACTGAGCGCTACCTGAACCTTCACCAGTGCGTCTACGTCGGCAGCGGCGGGCACTACACGAACGTGCTGCCGAACACGGCGAACACCGCCTTCAATACGGGCACGAACGCCTCCAATACGCCGGACACCGAGCTCTCCTGCGGCCCGGGCGGCGGGGGGTGGAGTCCGGCACTTGCGAACTCTGCGGTGAAGGCGTTCGACCTCACCGCCGGTCGGTACCTGAACGTGCACCAGTGCGTGTACTTCTCTGCCGGGCAGCACTACACAGCCGTGCTCCCGAACACCCCCAACGCCAACTTCAATACCGGCACCAACGCGTCGCTCACAGCCGACACCGCGCTGAACTGCCAGCCGGGCGGGGGAGGCTGGTCTCTTGACCGCCTCAACTCCGCCTATCGATCCTTGGGCAGTTGAGCCCGGGCTGATGAGATCGCCGGATGCCGCCGGTGATGCCGTGATGCCGGCGCATCCAGCCCCGGGGGTGCATCCGATCGGGAGCCGTAGCGAACGCCGGCGTTCGTCCTGACCAATGGGCGAGCCCACCGCCGCGGTGTCCGGCGACCGCACCGAACCCGGCGGTACCCGCCTCCTGGCCGGCAGCCCCGCGCCGCCGCGTCGGCCCGACCTGAACCGCCACCCGGACGTCCTCCGGTCCGCGCGGCTCCCACCGCGGGAAAGCGGGCGGCGTCGGGCCGACGCAGGGCCGCTACGGCTGAAGCAGGAGCTTGCCCGTGGTGCGGCGCTGCTGGAGGTCCCGGTGGGCCCGGGCCGCGTCCTCCAGGCGGTAGCGTCCGCCGACGGAGACGTCGATCCTGCCGTCGCGCAGCCAGGCGAACAGCTCCGCCGAGCGATCACGGAGTTCCTCAGGGTCGGTCGCATGGTCGTTAAGGGTGGGGCGGGTGAAGAACAGAGAGCCGTGAGAGGCGAGCAATCGGGGGTCAAAGGCGGGCACGGGGCCCGAGGCTTCGCCGAAGAGGACGAACGTGCCCCTCGGGCGGAGGGACGTCAGGCCGGCCTCGAACGTGTCGCGGCCCACCCCGTCGTAGACGACGTCGACACCGCGGCCGCCGGTCAGCTCGCGTACCCGCGCGGCGATGTCGGTGCCACCGGCGGTCACCACGGTCCGCCAGGCGCCGAGGTCCTGGACGGCCGCGGCCTTCGCCGGGGTGGAGACGGTGGCGACGACCTTGACGCCGCGGCGGGTGAGCAGCTGGGTCAGCAGGCGGCCGACCCCTCCGGCCGCCGCGTGGACCAGGGCGGTCCCGCCTTCGCCCACGGGGTGGGTGGAGGTGGTGAGGTAGTGGGCGGTCAGCCCCTGGAGCAGCAGGGCCGCCGCGTCCTCGTCCGTGACGTCCGCCGGCAGGGGGACGGCCGCCCGCTCGGGTACCACCACCTGCTCGGCGTAGCTGCCGGGGGCCGCGCACCAGGCGATGCGGTCGCCCGGCGCGAGGGTGGTCACGCCCTCGCCCACGGCCGTCACCGTGCCCGCTCCTTCGGAACCGGGGGTGAAGGGCGGGGCCGGCTTCGCGCGGCCTTCGCGCTCGTAGACGTCTTTGAAGTTGACGCCGATGACCGAGGGCCGGGCCACTACTTCGCCGGGCCCGGCCGTCGGGTCGGGCCGTTCGGCGATGGTGAGGACCTCGGGGCCTCCGTATGCGGTGACGACGATCGCGCGCATGATTCCTTCCCGGGCGGTGTGAGGGGGCGGGGGTCAGGGTCGGGCGGTCCGTGGTGTCCGGACGCCGGAAGACAGGGCCGCAGGTACGGCGGCGACGACGACCAGGAAACCGAGGGCCACAAGGGCGAGGCAGATCCGCAGTCCCGCCGGTCCCGGGGAACCGTCGAGCAGGACGCCGAAGAGAGCGATCGCCACCGCTCCACCGATCTGGCGCAGGGCGTTGAGCGCGCCGGAGGCCAGGCCCGAGCGGTCGGCGGGCACCGCGCCCAGGACCACGGCGGGCAGGCTCGGTCCCATCAGTCCCGCGCCGAGCCCGAGCAGGGCGCTGCCGCAGAAGAAGAGCCACCAGCCGGGCTGGCCGCCCAGCGGCAGCAGTGCGCAGGCGCCGGCCGCGGCGGCCAGCGCACCGCCGATCAACAGCGGACGCGGGCCGGTGCGGGTGACCGCGCGGGCCAGGACGAAGGAGGCGAAGGCCCACAGCGCGGCGAAGGGTACGAAGGACAGCCCCGCGCCGAGCGCGTCGAGACCCCAGGCGTTCTGCAGCCGTAGCGAGAGGGCGAACTGCGCGCCGTAGGCACCGAACTGGAACAGCGCGCCGATGGCCAGGCCGCAGGCGAACCGTGGCCGGACGAGCAGATCCAGGGGCAGCACGGGGGCCGCCGCACGGCGTTCGACCGCGACGAAGGCCGCGCCCGCGCCGAGCGTGATCCCCAGCAGCACCCAGGTGACGGTGTCGGTCCAGCCCCGTGCGCCCCCCTCGATCAGCGCGCCGATGCCGCAGCCGACGACCACGACGGCGAGCGTCTGCCCGGCCGGGTCGAGGGCCGCTTCCCGGGTGGCGGAGGGCGGCACCTGCCGCCTGGTCAGCCACCAGGCAAGCAGGCCGATGGGCACATTGATGAGGAAGACCGAACGCCACCCGGCAGTCGTGGTCAGCACTCCGCCGAGCACGGGGCCGAACACCAGGGCGAGGGAGCTGACCCCGCCCCAGACGGTGAGCGCCTTGGCCCGCCGGGCGGAGTCCGGGTACAGGCGGGCTATCACCGCCAGGGAGGCGGGCAGCAGTCCGCCGGCGGTAATGCCCTGGAGCACCCGGGCGGTGACCAGGGAGCCCAGGTCCGGGCTCGCCGCGCACGCGGCCGAGGTCACCACGAAGCCCAGCAGGGAAACCCCGAACACCCGCCGCGCGCCCCAGCGGTCGCTGACCGCGCCACCGCTGAGCAGGAAGGCGGCCAGGGTGATGGTGTAGCCGTTGAGGAGCCACTCCAGGCCGGCCAGGCTTCCGGCGAGGTCCTCACGGACGGCGGGGAGCGCGACGTTGAGGGCGCTGCTGTCCATGAGGACCATGAAGAAGCCGAGGCAGACGGCGAAGAGGGCGAGCGGACCGGGCCGGGGAGCGGTGCCCGGGGAAACGTCCCCGGCGGCCATGTCCTGGCGGGACGGCGAGCGGCCGGGCATGACACACCACCGTGCTTCCTGGGACGTCTAAAGTGTTTGATGGAGGTCGATCACCATGAATGTAAGCCCCGAGTCGAACACTTCGTCAAGCCCCCCTGGCCGCCCGGCGGATGAGGGCCGCGTCCCGGCCGGCGAATACGGGGCGGGGCCGCGGCACGGTGAGGAGCCGGCGTCCGGCGCGGGGCGCGTTCCGTCGCTGCGGGCGCGGAACCTCTCGCACGTCCATCCCGCCGACGTGACCTTGAGCGACGCGCTCACGGCCCTCGCCGATCCCGTGCGGCGCGCCATCGTCAAGGAGCTCGCGGGCGGGCCCGACTGGGCCCGGGCCTGCGGCACGTTCGAGCTGCCGGTCACCAAGGCGACGCGCAGCCACCACTTCGCGGTGCTGCGCCAGGCCGGCGTCATCGAGCAGCGCGACGCGGGTTCACGCCGGCTGAACCGGCTGCGCAGGCCGGAGTTCGACGCGGCGTTCCCGGGCCTGCTGGACCTGGTCCTGAGCGAGGACTCCCCCCGCGGCGCATGAGGGCACCCGGGAGCGAAGGGCGCTACGGGATTTCTCCCGCGCCCCGGCTTCATGGGGGAATTCCGGGACCGGTGCATTCTTGGGGAAAGAGCGGAAAAGGCACTGCTGTGGCGGGATGTGATCCGGCCGGGACAGGGCGCCGCCGCGCAGCCGTGCCGCTCTTGCCGCAGCGATCGGACAGTACATGTCGCATGGCCCCCAAAGGGGTGGTGAGCGGTCTTCGTAATGCGCCGGGGAAGTCCGTTCCCGGAGGATTTGGTCCGGCCCGTTGAGCATGCGGCCCGGTCGCGTCACGTGGGTGCGCCGCGGCCGCCGTTTCCTGTTTTTTCGACGTTGCCCTGCGTGTACGCCGATCGACCTGCTGTGATTGACCGGAAAACCGATCGTCGAGCCGGTTGGAAGTCGGCCGAAAAGATGAAACTAAGGGTTAGTTTCACATTCCCGATAATGGGTAACCAGGGGATTCTCGTAGGTGTTATGTCCCCTTGTATTCCAAAATGGGGGGACTGTGTGTGTACGGGACATACATTTTACGATGCCTTGATCGAGGCAAAGAGTTGTCGAAGCGCAGGCTTGTTATTCTACCGTCCACATGTTTTATGAGCGCTGCACTTAAATGGGGGTGTTGTTGCAGTGGCGGGCATGAGCGGCACTGAAACTCACGAGCGGGAATTATGGTCCGAACAGCGTCGGCGCGTGGCTCTGCTGACCGACCGGGAATTCCAGGTGTTCCTGTTGCTGGGGGCCGGGTATTCGAATCGCAGTATTGCCACGCGACTTCGGGTCACCGAAGGCACGGTCAAGGCGCATGTCGCGCAGATTCTCGGCAAGCTGCGCGTCGAGTCCCGGCTCCAGGCGGGCCTGGTCTCCTACGCGCACCAGCTCTTCAACGAAAGTCCAATGGTCGCCGGGCTGTGAGGTCCGATAGAAATTCTCTGGGCGGCGGCCGGACGTTCCGCCCCGGTTCCCGATCGGGGGGCCGGGGCGTCAGCCGTGCTCCGCGACGTCGATTCCCGCGGCCGCCGTCCTGTCCGTCCTCCGGAAAGCACCGGAGGCCGTTGCCGGACAGCCCAGGAATGACAGACCCGGATCGAACCAGGAGAGCACGTGTCCGTTACCGATGCCCATCCGTGGCAGGCGGGCCCGGCCGCCGCCGCGGCCCCCGACCCGAGGGAGACCATGAGGCGCCTTCCAGGGCTCCTCCAGTCCCCGCTCACCGTCTTCACGGGCAAGCCCCTGGCCGGGCAGACCCCGTTCGGCTGGTCGCCGACCTACCACCTGGTCGCCGCGGTCGCCGCGATGATCGCGGGAGCCGCCGTCGGCGCGACGGGGTGGGCGCTGGGGTCCTGGTTCCTGTTCCTGCTGCTGCCCGGCTGGGCCGTCACCCTGCACGGCATGCGCAACCTGCGCATGATGGTCTACCACCAGTGCTCCCACAGGAACATGTACCGCAAGCGCACACTCGACGCGGTCATCGGCCGGGCCACGTCCAGCCTGTTGGTCATCCAGAACTTCGAGCGGTACAGCCGCGAGCACGTCAGCGACCACCACGCGGCTCACCACATGACCCTTCGCGACCCCACTGTGCAGGCATTCCTCGTCAGTCTCGACCTGCACCCCGGCATGACGCGACGTCAGATGTGGTCCCGGGTCCTGGCGAAGCTCGGCTCACCCCGCTTCCACTTCGCCTTCGCCTACGCCCGGACCCGCTCCTTCTGGAACAAGTCGGCGACGAGCGAGAAGGTCACCTCCGTGGCGCTCTACGGTGCCGCGGCGGCCGCCACGATCGCCACCGGCACCTGGGACGCCCTGCTGGTGATCTGGTTCGTCCCGCTGATCCCGCTGTTCCAGATCAGCAACACCCTGCGCCTGTGCGTCAAGCACACCTTCCCCCCGGCCGGCACCGAAGTGCGGCGCGGGCGCGAGTACTTCGCCTCGCTGACCAATGCCATCTTCATCGGTGAGCCCGCCCCCGACCGGGCTCTGCCCGCCGGGCGGCGCACCCTGGCCTGGGCCCGCTGGAGCCTGCGCATGCTCTTCGTCCACGCTCCCTCCCGCTACCTGGTCCTCACCGGCGACACCGTCGTCCACGACTACCACCACCGCGCGCCCTCCAGCCGCACCTGGGCCGACTACCTCTTCGCCCGGCAGCAGGACGCCGACGCCGGGCACCCCGGCTGGCCCCCCTACCACGAGGTGTGGGGCCTGGTCCCGGCGATCAACTACGTCTTCGACTCCCTCGCGGCCGCCGATGCCGAGGAGTACGACGTCACCCGGCTGCGCTCGGTCAGCAAGCGCGAGCTCTTCGCCGCCTTCGACGACTGACCGCCGCACCGGCCCCCGCGCGGACCCTCACCCGCCCGGCATCGTCCCGTACCCGAAGGAGCAGCAACCCCATGTCGCACAGCGAACGCCGTCTCGTCATCCTCGGAGTGGCCGCCAGCGACAGCCACGCTGTCGCCAACCACCTCATCGCCCACGCCCTGCGCGGCCTCGGCTTCGAGGTCGAGAACCTCGGCACCTGCACGCCCGTCGAGGAGTTCGCCCTGGCCTGCGAGCAGCACCCGGAAGCCGAAGCCGTCATCATCGGCAGCCTCAACGGCCACATCCACGAGGACCTGCGCGACCTGCCCGCCGCCCGCGAGGCCGGCCGCATCCCGTGCCCCGTCATCGTCGGCGGCAACCTCTCCGTCGGCAGCAAGAAGGACCCCAGGGACCTGCAGCGCCTCCGGGACCTGGGCGTCGACCGCATCCTTGAGGACCCTTCCCAGCTCCTGGCCGCACTCGACGCCTTGCGGGCGGACCGCGCGGCGGCCCGCCGGCTCCTGCCCGTGGCGTCATGACGAAGGTCAGCTATCTGCCGGGGCACTCCGAGAGCCCCGGCACGGAGGCCCTGCCACCCCTCGCGGAGTCCGTCGACTACATCGGCTCCCTCGGCAAACCCACGGCCGCCCGTGTCCTCAGGGACGCCCGCGACGCGGGCCGGGTGGCCATCCAGCCGCGCTGCGGCGTCGGCGGCCACGAGGAGATGAAGGCCCTCCTCCGTGAACTCGAGGACCAGGCGGCACCCGACATCCTCACCCTCACCATCGACTCGCACACCCGCCTCAAACGCTTCGAGCAGGCCCTGCGCTCCCTCAACCGGGCGCCCGCCGACCTCAACGGCTACCCCCTCGTCAGCCACGGCTATCTCCGCGGCAGGGACATCAACGAGTCCGTCACCGCACCGCTGGAGATCCGCCACGGCTCACCCGACGCCCGCATCCTCTTCGACGTCGCCGTCGCCTCCGGCATCACCTCCTTCGAGGGCGGCGGCATCTCCTACAACCTGCCGTACTCCAAGGCGGTCCCGCTCGAGGAATCGCTCGCCGCGTGGCAGGACGTCGACACGGTGTGCGGCGAACTCGCCGACCTCGGCCTCGTCATCGACCGTGAACTCTTCGGCACCCTGACCGCCGTGCTCGTCCCGCCCTCGATCAGCCTCGCGATCAGCGTCCTCGAAGCGGTGCTCGCCGCCCGCGCCGGGGTGCGGTGCATTTCCGTCTCCTACCCGCAGAGCGGTCACCTCGTCCAGGACGTCGCCGCGCTGCGGGCGATCCCCGTCCTCGCCCGCACCTACCTGCCGCCTGAGGTGGACGTACACGCCGTCCTCCACGAGTTCATGGGCGTCTTCCCCAAGAAGCGCGGCAACGCGGAGGACCTGATCTTCTACGGGGCCCTCGTCGCCCGGCTCGGCGGGGCCTCCAAGCTCATCACCAAGACCTACCAGGAAGCGTTCGGCATCCCCGACACCCGCGCGAACGTCGAAGGGCTGCGGCTGGCCGACCGCGCCAACTCCCCGCTCCTGGACTTCGTCACCGCCGACGAGGAGCGCGTCGCGGACGAGCTCTCCTGGATCGTCGAGGAGGTCGCCGACATCGTCGAACCCGTCCTCGCCGCACCCGACACCATCACCGCCGTAGTCGACGCCTTCGCGGCGGGCCGCCTGGACATCCCCTTCAGCGCCAGCCGCTACGCCAAGTCCGCGATCATCCCCAAACGCGACGCCGAGGGCGCCATCCGCTATCTGTCCACGGGCTCGCTCCCCTTCGGGGACCGCACCCGGCGGCGCAACAGCGAGCTCCTGAACGGCGCCGACGGCACGGGCCCCGTCATCGGATCCCTGCTGACCGGCCTCACCGACGACATCAACTACTTCCCCACCCTCTTCCGGGAAATGCAGCGGGAGACCCCCGAGTGACCGCCCCGCCCCCGCGCCCCGGGCCCGGCACGCGGGCCGCCGTCGGCTGAGCCCCGCCGTTTTCTCACGATCGCTTCAGCTAGGAGAGCTGGTATGTCAACGGAAGCAGCACCCCTGCGCATCTGCATCGTCGGGGCCGGGCCCCGGGGGACCGTGGCGCTGGAGCGCATCTGCGCCAACGCCCCCGAAGTCGCGGGGGACACACCGGTGGAGGTGCACGTCGTCGACCCCTACCCCGCCGGAGGCGGGCGGGTGTGGCAGCTCGGCCAGTCCCGCCGGCTGCTGATGAACACCGTCGCCGGCGACGTGACCGTCTTCACCGACGACACCGTCACCTGCGAGGGCCCGCTGACGGCCGGCCCCACCCAGTACCAATGGGCGCGCATGGTCGCCGAGGGCGAGGTCACCGACGTGACCGAGGAGGCGAGGGCCGAGGCCGCGGCGATGGAACCCTGGTCGTACGCCTCGCGCGCGTTCCAGGGGGAGTACCTCGCCTGGGCCTTCGCCCACATCGTGCGCAACGCCCCGGCCGGGGTCCGGGTCCGGGTCCACCGGACGCGGGCGACCTCCCTCACCGAGTCCGCGGACGGCAGGCAGCAGGTGTCCCTCGAAGGGCGGGAGCTGCCGCTGACGGCCGACGCGGTGATCCTCGCGCAGGGGCACTACGACGTCGAGCCCACGGACAGGCAGCACGAGCTCGTCGATTTCGCCTCACGCCACGGGCTGCACTACGTGCCGCCGAGCAGCCCCGCGGAGGCGGACCTCGCGCCGATCGGTGCGGGGCAGGCCGTCGCCCTGCGGGGACTCGGACTGAACTTCTACGACTACATGGCGCTGCTCACCGAGGGCAGGGGAGGGCGCTTCGTCCCCCGTCCCGACGGCGGGCTGACCTATCTGCCCAGCGGCGACGAGCCGGTCGTCCACGCCGGGTCGGGGCGCGGCGTCCCGTACCGTGCGCGGGCGGAGATCCGCCAGGAGATCGTGCCCCGCTACCGGGCGACGTTCCTGTCCGCCGACGAGATCGCCCGGCTGAGGGGCCCGGCGGGCACCGGCCGCACCGACTTCATGCGTGACCTGTTCCCCCTCGTGTCGAAGGAGGTCGCCTGGAACTACTACCAAGTGCTGTTGCGGGACGACGACCCCGACGGGCACGCCCGGCTGCTGGCCGAGTACCCGCAGCACGCCTGGGGATCCCCGGAGATGGAGGCGCTCCTGAGCGAACTGGTGCCCGACGCGGAGCTGCGCTGGAACTGGGAGGCGCTCGACCGCCCGGCGGACCGGCGCGAGTTCGCCGACGCCGCCGACTACCGCGCCTGGATCCTCAGCGTCCTCGACGAGGACCTGCGGCACTCGGACCTGGGCCCGGCCACCAGCGCCGTCAAGGCTGCCGCGGCGGTCATGCGCGACCTGCGCGACGAAGTGCGGCAGGTGATCTCCTACCGGGGCCTGAGCGGTACCTCCTACCGGGACCACATCGACCACTGGTTCAGCGGGCTGAACAACTTCGCCGCCAGCGGTCCGCCGGCCACGCGCGTCCGGCAGCTCCGTGCCCTGGTCGAGGCGGGGGTCGTCCAGGTGCTCGGCCCGCGGATGAGGGTCACGGCGGACGAGGAGTCCGGTGCCTTCTCCGTCGACTCGCCCCACGTGCCGGGCCCGCCGGTGCGGGTGACGGCGCTCGTCGAGGCCCACCTGCCGACGACCGACGTGCGCCGGGCCACCGACCCGCTGCTGGCGTCGCTGCTCTCCGCGGGGGGCTGCCGGGCCCACTTCATCCCCGACGCGGGGAACTCAGGCTACGAGACCGGCGGTTTGGACGTGACCGACGTGACCTTCCAGATCATCGACGGCCGAGGCGTTCCCCACCCGGCCCGTTTCTCCTACGGCCCCCCGGTGGAGTCGGTGCAGTGGGTCACCGCGATCGGGGCCCGGCCGCACGTCAACTCCCGCACGCTGCTCCAGGGCGACTCCATCGCCCGGTCCTGCCTGAAGCACGGCATGAGCCGCCTCGCCGCGTCCCAGGGCCCCGCCGCCCGGCGGGACGCGGAGCTGACGGCGCCCGTGCGCTGACGACAGGGCTGTCGGGCAGCCGGCACAAGGGGGCGGGCCCGGGGAGAAATCCCCGGG
>NZ_JBEYZW010000085.1:0-29385 GCF_040646215.1 Streptomyces sp. NPDC046215
GGCTGGTTATGGCTGAGCTCAGCCATAACCAGCCCGTCCGGGGGCACCTCCCAGCGTTAGCTGGGGGAGATTGAGGACGCGCCCGCAGGGCGCCCGCCGCCGCAGGCGGCAACTATGAACGCGCCGTAGGCGACAACGGCCCGCAGCCGAATCCCCGGCCGGACCGCGCATCACCGTGCCCGGAAACGGAACCCGCCCCACCGCCATTTTTCGGTCATATTCCGCCGCACTTCGGCCGACACCAGGTTCCCTATACACGGGTGTGAATGCGACACCTTGGTCGCACAAATTCGAAAATGTCCCCTCCACCCCCCTGAGCCGACGCCTGAAAACGCCGCGGTAGCGGGCTGGTCACGATTCGGTCAGACTTCCCGGTAATCTTTGTTACCGGCGGTACGGTTCCCGGGTTCTTGACACGTACCTCTCGGGGGATTCATGCGAATCAGTACCGCCGTGGCCGTCTGCATTGCCGCCGCCCTGTCTCTCACCGCCTGTGGCGGGGAGTCGAAGGACGAGTCATTGGAGAGTTCGGCCACCGCGTCGCCCTCCGCCGGTGGAGGCGGCACCAAGGGTGAACCCCTGCCGCTCGGCAAGGGCATGGAGACCGTCGGCTCCGGTGGCGGCGGCCGGCTGGAGCTCACGCCGTCCAGCGTCGTGTACGCCACGAAGGCCGCCGCCGACAAGCCGGCCCGGGGCCTCTTCGCCGTCGTGACGGTGCGGGACCGCCCGACCTCGGACACGGCCGCCGCCGAGACGGCGCCGACCAACCGGGGCGGCTGGCAGTGGAAGGCACCCGACGGCACGGCCGTCGGGCAGGACGACGGCAACGCCACCAGCGTCTCCCTGGCCGGCTTCGACGCGAGCGGGCCGATCGCGGCCGGCACGGTGAAGTGGCGGGCGCGGGCGTTCGACATCACCGACGCGCAGCGCGGCGGGACGCTCGTCTACACCGACGGCGAGGGCGCCACCTACGAGTGGAAGATCCCCGCGCAGGACAGCGGCTCGCAGGTCGCCGAGCTGAAGAAGAAGCTGGCCGGCTGAGCCCGGCGGCACCCCGCGCACCGGGCCCGTCCCTCCTGGGCCCGCCCGGCCCATGAGCCCGGGCGGGCCCGGCCCCGGGTCAGCGCAGCGGCCAGCGCGGGTCGATGACGGCGGTCGTATTGCCCTGCCGCCGCAGCCAGTTCTCGTAGCCCGCGGCCCACTCGCCGTACCAGCGCCGCTGGTCGCGGTGGAGGTCCCACGGCTTCGCGTCCGCTATCTCCGGGTACCGGTCGGCGACGGCGCAGGCCACCCGCACCGCCGCGAGGGCGTCCGCCCCCGCCTCGTGCGCCCCGTCCAGCACGACGCCGTACTCCCCGCAGACCGCCTCCAGGGTGCGCTTGCCCTTGCGGTAGCGGTCGACGGCCCGGTCGATGGTGTACGGATCGACGACCGGCCCCGTCTCCCCGCCGTCGGTGTCCGGCTCCCGTTCCGCCTCCAGCTCCCGCAGGCGCTCGCCGAGCGGGCGCAGGCCGTGCCGGCGCAACTCTGCGGCCAGCAGCGTCAGGTCGAAGCAGGCGTTGTACGCGACGACGGGCGCCCCCGCGGCCCAGTGGAGGGCCAGCGTGGCCGCTATCTCCTCGGCGACCTCCGCCGCGGGCCTGCCGAACGCGGCGCGCTCGCTCGTGATGCCGTGGACGGCCGCGGCCTCGGCCGGAATGGGGATGCCCGGATCGGCCAGCCACTCCCGGCGCCCGATGGGCACCCCGCCCTTGGTCTCCACGACCGCCGCCGTGACGATCCTCGCCTCTGCCGGATCCGTGCCCGTGGTCTCCAGGTCGAACCCGATCAGCAGCTCCTGGTGCCACCCCATGGCGGTCCCCCTTCGTGGTGCTTCCCCCGACTGAGCACCCAGCGTCGCACGCCCCACTGACAACGCCCGGCGGCCGGCCGCTGCCGGGCCCTCTTTCAGGAGACGGGCCGCGAGTCCGCCCAGACGCTCTCGAACTCCTCGCGGTACGTCTCGAAGAGGCCCTGCTCCGGCTCGCGCCCCTCCCGTACGACGTTGCCCCGGCCGCGCAGCACCAGCACCGGCGCCTCCATGCCGCGCGCCTTGCGCAGGTAGGACTGCACCACCGCCAGGCCGTCGGTGCCGTCGCCGTTGACGAGGTAGGCGGTGAAGCGCGGCGTCTCGTCGAAGACGCGGATCTCGAAGGCGGCGGTGTCACGCAGCCGGTCCCGCACCCGCCGCATGTGCATGATGTTCATCTCGACGGACCGGCTCATCTCGCCCTTTTTGATCCCCAGTTCCCGCTCCCTGCGGCGCACCGCGCTGCTGGCGGGGTTGAGGAAGAGCAGCCGGGCCCGGCACCCGGCCTCGGCCAGGCGGACGAGCCGCCGGCCCGAGTAGTTCTGCACGAGCAGGTTCAGTCCTATCCCGACCGCGTCGAGGCGGCGGGCGCTGCCGAAGAGGTCCTCCACCGGCAGCTGCCGCTGGAGCCGCACCCGGTCGGGGTGGACGCCCACGACGTCGGCGTAGCGGTCCCCCACGAGGTCCTCGACGGCGTCGATGGGCAGCCGGTCGGCGGAGGGGACGCCCGCGCCGGTGCCGCTGCCCAGGATGTTCAGCAGCCGGGCGGACGCCCGTTCGGCCTGGGCGAGGACGGCCTCGGAGAGGGCGCGGTTGCGGGAGACGACGTTGCGCGTCACCTCCAGCTCGTCCAGTGCGAGTTCGAGGTCGCGCCGGTCGTCCAGGTACGGCTCGAAGCACGGCCAGTGCTGGACGAGCAGCTCGCGCAGCTGCGGCAGGGTCAGGAAGCTGAGGACGTTGTCGTCGGCCGGGTCGAGCAGGTAACCCTTGCGGCGGCTGACCTCCCGCACCGCCACGGCCCGCTGCACCCATTCCTGCCCGGCGGGGCCGGCCGCGGCGACGACCCACTCGTCCTCGCCGTGGACCGGCTCGTAGACGGGCCGCAGCACCGCGGCGACGACCGCGCGCAGCCGCTGTTCGACCAGATTCAGCCAGATGTAGGCCCGCCCGGCCCGCCGGGCCCGGGTGCGCACCTCGCCCCAGGCGCCGGCGTCCCAGTCCAGGGCCGCCCCGATCTCCACCGGCCGCGCCAAGGACACCGCGCCGGGTGGTGTGTCGGCCGAACCGTCTTCCCCGGGACAGCCGTCCCCAGGGGGCAGCTCCAGCCCGCCCGAGCTCACCAGTGCACCGCCTTCCGCCCCCGTCCAACGATCAAGGCAGACTACTGTGCGGGCGGGACGCGCTGCACCCGGACGCGGCCGGTGCCCGGCCAACTCCGCCACCCCGGGTACGGGTTGTGTCCGGGTGGTGCGGCGGGAGTGAGCGGTTTCATAGCGGCAGGTCCGCCACGGCGCGCGCCGGGCGCGCCGGAAGGCCCCGGTGAGCGGCCGGGAAGGGCCGGTCACCCGGTTGGACGAGCAGGACGGAGCCGTGGGTGCGCTCCTTTTGGGGAAGATCTGGCGAAAGGGCGGCTCGTCGGCTCCGGTTGGGCAAGGATGCCGGTTCGGTCCCGTACAGGAGCCCCGCGGCGCTCTGGCAGATGACCCCGAAGAACCGGTGAAGACCGGCAAAGGATGGAAGAGTCGACTCATGCAGGTCTGGCCGGGACAGGCGTACCCCCTCGGCGCCACGTACGACGGCGCCGGGACCAATTTCGCGGTCTTCTCCGAGGCCGCCGAGCGGATCGAGCTGTGTCTGCTCCACGACGACGGCTCGGAGACCGCCGTGGACCTCCGGGAGAGCGACGCGTTCGTCCGGCACGCCTATCTGCCGGGCATCATGCCGGGCCAGCGGTACGGCTTCCGGGCCCACGGCCCGTACGAGCCGGGCCGCGGGGCCCGCTGCAACTCCGCCAAGCTGCTCCTGGACCCGTACGCGCGGGCGGTGAGCGGGGCGGTCGACTGGGGCGAGGCGGTCTACGGCTATCCGTTCGGGCGCCCGGAGAAGCGCAACGACATGGACTCCGCGCCGCACATGATGACGTCGGTCGTGGTCAACCCCTACTTCGACTGGGGCGACGACCGGCCGCCGCGCACCGACTACCACCGCACGGTCATCTACGAGGCCCACGTCAAGGGCCTGACGATGTGCCACCCGGCGCTGCCGGAGGAGGTGCGGGGCACCTACGCGGCGCTCGCGCACCCGGCCGTCATCGAGCACCTGACGGAGCTGGGGGTGACGGCGATCGAGCTGATGCCGGTCCATCAGTTCGTCAACGACCACCGGCTGGCGGACGCGGGGCTGGCCAACTACTGGGGTTACAACACCATCGGATTCTTCGCCCCGCACAACACCTACGCGTCGTGGGGCGACCGGGGGCAGCAGGTCCTGGAGTTCAAGTCGGCGGTGCGGGCACTGCACGCGGCGGGCATCGAGGTCATCCTCGATGTGGTGTACAACCACACGGCCGAGGGGAACCACCTGGGGCCCACGCTCTCCTTCCGGGGCCTGGACAACGCCTCGTACTACCGGCTGGCGGACGATCCGCGCTATTACATGGACACCACGGGCACCGGCAATTCCCTGCTGATGCGCAGCCCGCACGTCCTGCAGCTCATCATGGACTCGCTGCGCTACTGGGTGACCGAGATGCGGGTGGACGGCTTCCGCTTCGATCTGGCGGCGACGCTGGCCCGGCAGTTCCACGAGGTGGACCGGCTGTCCTCGTTCTTCGACCTGGTGCAGCAGGACCCGGTCGTCAGCCAGGTGAAGCTGATCGCCGAGCCGTGGGACGTCGGGGAGGGCGGCTACCAGGTGGGGAACTTCCCCCCGCTGTGGGCCGAGTGGAATGGGAAATTCCGGGATACCTCCCGGGACCTGTGGCGGGGCGAGCCGGCCACCCTGGCGGAGTTCGGCTCCCGCCTCACCGGCTCCTCCGACCTCTACCAGGGCGACGGCCGCCGGCCGCTGGCCTCCATCAACTTCGTCACCTGCCACGACGGCTTCACCCTGCACGACCTGGTGGCGTACAACGAGAAGCACAACGAGGCCAACGGCGAGCAGAACCGCGACGGCGAGAGCCACAACCGCTCCTGGAACTGCGGCGTGGAGGGCGAGACCGACGACCCGGCGGTGCTGGCGCTGCGCGAGCGTCAGATGCGCAATTTCATCGCCACGCTGATGCTCTCCCAGGGCGTGCCGATGCTCAGCCACGGGGACGAGTTCGCGCGCACCCAGCACGGCAACAACAACGCCTACTGCCAGGACAACGAGGTCGCCTGGGTGCGCTGGCCGCACCCGGCCGAGGAGTCCTCCGCCATGGCGCGCCGCATGCTGGCCTTCACCCGGGCGATGGTCTGGCTCCGCCGCGACCACCCCGTCTTCCGGCGCCGCCGCTTCTTCCACGGCCGCCCGGTGCAGGGCACCCACGACGACCTCTCCGACATCGCCTGGTTCACCCACGAGGGTGAAGAGATGCAGGACGCCGACTGGCACGCCTCCCACGCCAAGTCGCTGACCGTCTTCCTCAACGGCGGCGCGATCTCCGAGCCCGGCCCCCGGGGCGAGCCGGTCGTCGACGATTCGTTCCTGCTGATGTTCAACGCGCACGACGAGCCGCTCGACTTCGTCGTTCCCGTGGATCACGGCAGGCAGTGGCAGGTGATCGTCGACACCGCCCACCCGGAGGGCGTGGAGACCGACGGGCCGAAGATCCAGGCCGGTGACCGGCTGACGCTGACGGACCGCAGCCTGACCGTGCTCCAGCGGCCGGCCTGAGGGATGCCCGGCGGGTCTGCGGCTGCGGCCCGGCGGTGCTGCCGCGTCTTCGGCCTCGCCACCTGCGGCGGCGAGCGCCCCGCGGGCGCGTCCTCGCATGCCGGACAGGCCGGCAGCAGCCCGTCGGGGGTGCCCGGGGCACCGCCGCGCAGCGGTGGCGCATCCCCCTGATCCGCCGACAGGCCGTAGTCGGCTGCGGCATGACCGCCCGTTGCGGGTACGTACGTTCCCATGACGCCCGACAGCGCCCGTCCACCGACCGCCACCTACCGGCTCCAGCTCCAGCCCGCCTTCCCCTTCCGGGCGGCGGAGCTGGCCGTGCCCCGCCTCGCCTCCC
The DNA here is from genome assembly GCF_040646215.1 of Streptomyces sp. NPDC046215. NCBI lineage: Bacteria > Bacillati > Actinomycetota > Actinomycetes > Kitasatosporales > Streptomycetaceae > Streptomyces > Streptomyces sp. NPDC046215. The sequence continues at coordinate 6,063 of NZ_JBEYZW010000085.1, forward strand.
TCGGGGTGTCGCACCTGCACCTCTCCCCCGTCCTGGAGGCCGTCCCGGGCTCCACCCACGGCTACGACGTCGTCGACCACTCGGCCGTCCGGGCGGAGCTCGGCGGGGAGGAGGGGCTGCGCGCCCTGTCCCGTACCGCCCGGTCGCACGGGCTGGGCCTGATCCTCGACATCGTCCCCAACCACATGGCCCTCCCCACCCCCGCCCGCCTCAACGGGCCGCTGTGGGAGGTCCTCCGGGACGGCCCGGCCTCCCGGTACGCCCGCTGGTTCGACATCGACTGGTCCGAGCACGGCGGGAAGGTGCTGCTCCCGGTGCTGGGCGGCCGGCTGGGCGACGAGCTGGAGCACCTGGCCGTCGACGGCGGCGTGCTGCGCTACCACGACCACGCCTTCCCGCTGCGGCCCGGCTCCGAGCGGCTGCCGCTGCCCGAGCTGCTGGACGCCCAGTGGTACCGGCCGGCGTGGTGGCGGCTGGCCCGGACCGAGCTGAACTACCGGCGCTTCTTCACCGTCTCCGAGCTGATCGCGGTCCGGGTGGAGGACCCCGAGGTCTTCACCGCCACCCACGCCAAGGTCATCGAGCTGCTGTCCGAGGGGGTGGTCGACGGGCTGCGCGTCGACCACCCCGACGGGCTCGCCGACCCGGCCGGCTACCTCCACCGGCTCGCCGGGGCAACGGGCGGCCGGTGGACGGTCGTCGAGAAGATCCTCGGGGGCGACGAACGCCTGCCCGCCGGCTGGCCGGTCGCCGGCACGACCGGCTACGACGCCCTGCGCCACCTCGACGGCCTCTTCGTCGACCCCGGGGGCGCCGCGGAGCTCGGTGCCCGCTACCGCGCCTTCACCGGCCTGCCGCCCGACCGAGGCGGGGACTGGCCGGCGACGCTGCGCCGCGCCGCCTGGCGGGTCGTCACCCACGAGCTCGCCGCGGAGGTCGAGCGGCTGGTCCGCTCCGCCGGGCGGGTCTGCGAGAGCTCGCTCCACCTGCGCGACCACGGCGCGTGGGCGCTGCGCACCGCCCTGCGCGAGATCCTCGTCCGGCTGCCGGTCTACCGCCCGTACGCGGTGCCCGGCCGGCCCGTCGCCCCGGTGGACGCCGGGCTGCTCGACGAGGCGGCCCAGGGCGCCCGGGCCGCCTTCTCGGTCCCGGAGGAGGCTCACGTGGTCGAGGCCGTGCGGGACGCCGCGCTCGGGCGCCTGGGCGACGGGCCCGACCACCGGGACTTCTGCGCCCGCTTCGCCCAGACCGCGTCCGCGCTGCGCGCCAAGTCCGTCGAGGACACCGCCTTCTACCGCTACGCGCCCCTGCTGTCGGCCACGGAGGTCGGCGGCACCCCGGACCGGCCGTCGGTCAGCCCCGCGGAGTTCCACGCCTACTGCTCCCGCCTCCAGCGCGACTGGCCCGGCTCGGGGACGGTGCTCTCCACCCACGACACCAAGCGCAGCGCCGACGTCCGGGCGCGGATCGCCGCCCTGACGGAGGCGCCCGAGCGGTGGGCCGAGCTGATGGAGCGGCTCACCGCCCGCGTCCCCGCGCCCGACGCGCACGTGGCGTGGGTGGCCTGGCAGACCGCCTTCGGTCTGGGCACCACCGCCCCGCCCGAGGCCGGGCGGCTGGGCCCCGCGGTGCTCAAGAGCGTGCGGGAGGCCGCGCTGCGCACGACGTGGACCGAACCCGACACGGGCTACGAGGAGGCGGTCGCGGCCTTCGTCGCGGCGGGCCCCTGCGGGCCGGACCACGGCGCGCTCACCCCGCTCGCGGAGGACCTCGCGCCGTCCGTCCGCGCCAACACCCTCGGCGCGGCCCTGCTGCACCTGACCATGCCGGGGGTGCCGGACCTCTACATGGGGACCGAGCGCGCCTACGCCGCCCTGGTCGACCCGGACAACCGCCGGGTGCCGGACCTCTCCGGAGACGAGGGCGCCGGGCTCTCCGCCGAGAAGCTGCGGCTGACCCGTGCCGCGCTGCGCCTGCGGCGCGAGCACCCCGGCTGGTTCGGTCCCGGGGGCTCCTACGAGCCGCTGGGCGCCGAGGGACCGGCCGCCGCCCACTGCACGGCCTTCGCCCGCTCGGGCGAGACGGTCACCGCCGTGACCCGGCTCCCCCGGCGGCTGGCGGCGGCCGGGGGGTGGCGGGAGACCGTGCTGCCCCTGCCCGCCGGTTCCTGGCGCGAGGTGCTGACCGGCCGGGTGCGGGAGGGGCGGGTCGCCCTGGCGGAGCTGCTGGAGAGCTGTCCGGTGGCGCTGCTGGTGCGGGGGTGAAGCGGCGGGCCGCGCACGGCGCGGGCCGCCTTCGTCGTCAGGGGGCTTCGTCGTCGGGGGCTTCGCCGAGCGGGCGGCCGGGCCGGTCAGGAGCGCGGGCCGGGCCGTCGTCATCGCGTACTGCCGGGACCCCGGCAAGTGACCGGTAATTCCGGGGGTCAGCCTCCGCCGCCGGCGCGGCGGAATTCCGGCCCGCCGGAATGCACGGCGCTTTCCGTCCCGCTCCCGGTATCGGCGAGCAGCCCCCACCGCGCCGCCGCGGCCACGGCCTCGCTCCGGTTGCGGGCGCCGACCCGGCTGTAGAGGTGCTGCACCCGCCGGTACATATGGCGCTCGGAATACCCGGAGGATTTGGCGATCTCGGCGACCGCCCGGCCGGAGGCGAGATCGCGCAGCAGGCCCGTCTCGCAGACGCTGAGGTCCGGCGCGCCGGGCACGGCCGGGGTGCGTTCGGCGAGCGCCCGGGCCACGGCGGCCGGAATGCGGACGTCGCCGCGCAGCGCGCACCGCAGCACCTCACCGATCTCGTCGAGGTCCGCGTCATGGGCGACCAGCCCTTCGACCCCGGCCCGCAGGGCGGAGCGGTAGTCGTCCACGGTGGGATCGGTGAGGAGGGCGACGACGGAGCGGGACGGCCAGATCTGCTTCAGCCCGCCGACCTCCGACATGTCGTCGGAGGGCACGTGCAGCAGGCAGGCGTCCCACTCCATCCCGCCGGATAACTCGATCGAATCGGATTCGTGGACACCGAAGCCCGATTCCTTGAGGGCGAGCGCCAGTCCGCACCGATAAGCCGGTGCGCTGTGGACGACCAGAACACTTTCGCCGCGCACCGGGTCATCGCTCGGGCAGCCAGCAGACATTTCTTCCCCCTTGGTGTTACGCGACACCGCCCGCGAATTCCTCGGCCGGGTGCCGCACGACCGGTGTGTATTTCGGCCCGCCTCCGCCACGGGTCGAAATACTGAGCGCTGTTCAAAGGGAATCCATTGCGAAGTCTAATGGGAAAATTCACCCACCCTCAAGCAGAATACCGGTCCATTCCCGGCCCCGGGCAACCGGCATCGGCCCCGCCCGGCCGGCCGCCCCGGAAGGCACCGGCCGCCGAACGCGTCGGGCCGCTTCCGGTACGGGAGCGGCGCGGGCACGGCACCATGGACAGCACCGTCGTCGGGAGGAGCCGGCTGTGCTGTTCGAGGTGTGGGCGCCGGAAGCCGGGCGGGTGGCGCTGCATATGACGGGCCGTGACCACCCCATGGAGCCGGACCCGGTACGGGAGGGCTGGTGGCGGTGCACCGCCCCGGCCGCGGACGGCACCCGCTACGGGTTCGCCCTGGACGGCGGGCCGGTCCGGCCCGACCCCCGCGCGCGCAGGCTGCCGGACGGCCCCGACGGGCCCGCCGCCGTCGTGGACTTCTCCCGCCTCCCGTGGCGGCGGGAGTGGCGGGGCCTCCCGCTGGCGGGCGCGGTCCTCTACGAACTGCACGTCGGCACGTTCACCCGCGAGGGCACCTTCGACGCGGCGGCGCGGCGGCTGCCGCACCTGGCGGACCTCGGCATCACCCATGTGGAGCTGATGCCGGTCTGCCCCTTCCCCGGCCGGCACGGCTGGGGGTACGACGGGGTGGCGCCCTGGGCGGTCCACGAGCCCTACGGCGGCCCGGAGGGCCTCGTGCGCTTCGTCGACGCGGCGCACGGCCTGGGCCTCGGCGTCGTCCTCGACGTGGTGCACAACCACCTCGGCCCGTCCGGCAACCATCTGCCCGCGTTCGGCCCGTACTTCACCGACACCCACCAGACGCCGTGGGGCGCCGCCGTCAATCTCGACGCCCCGGGTTCCGGCGAGGTCCGCGCGTACCTGACGGGCAGTGCCCTGGCCTGGCTGCGCGACTACCGGCTCGACGGGCTGCGGCTGGACGCCGTGCACGCGCTGGCCGACACCCGGACGCCGCACTTCCTCGCCGAACTGTCCGCGGCCGTCGACGCGCTGGCGGCCCGGCTCGGCAGGCCGCTGTTCCTCATCGCCGAGTCCGACCTCAACGACCCCGCCACCACCACCCCGCGCGAGGCCGGCGGCCAGGGGCTGCACGCGCAGTGGAACGACGACTTCCATCACGCCCTGCACGCGGCCCTGACCGGCGAGTCCCAGGGCTACTACGCCGATTTCGCCGCCGACCCCGCCCACGCCCTGGCCAAGACGCTGACCGGCGGTTTCTTCCACGACGGCACCCACTCGGCCTTCCGGGGCCGCCGCCACGGCCGGCCGCTCGACCGGCGGACCACGCCCGCCCACCGGCTGCTGGGCTACGCCCAGACTCACGACCAGGTGGGTAACCGGGCCCTGGGCGACCGGCTCTCGGCGCATCTGTCCCCCGGCGCGCTGGCCTGCGCCGCCGCGCTGGTGCTGTGCGCGCCCTTCACCCCGATGCTGTTCATGGGCGAGGAGTGGGGCGCCCGCACGCCCTGGCAGTACTTCACCGACCACCCGGACCCGGAGCTGGCCGAGGCCGTGCGCACCGGGCGGCGGCGGGAGTTCGCCGCGCACGGCTGGGCCGCCGAGGAGATCCCCGACCCGCAGGACCCGGCGACGCGGGAGCGCTCCTGCCTGGACTGGACGGAGCCGGAGCGCGCACCGCACCGCGCGCTGCTCGCCTGGTACCGGCGGCTCGTCGCCCTGCGCCGCGCCGAGCCGGACCTGACCGACCCGGACCTCATGGCGGTCACCGCCGACGTGGGCCCCGGCCCGGCGGCCGTGCTGCGGCGGGGCGCGCTGCGCGTCGCCGTCAACCCCGGCGGCGAGGCGGCCGCGGTCGCGCTCGGCCCGGCGGCCGCGCCGCCGGAGGTCCTGGCCGCCTGGGGGCCGGTCGAAGCCCCCGGCGCGGACGGCCTGCTGCGGCTGCCCGCCGGTTCGGCGGCGGTGCTGCGCCTCCGCTGAGGGATTGCGGCCGCACCCGGGGGGAGGGACGCTGGAAGGGGCGTATCCGCGCCTCTGTGAGCGCGGAGCCCGAGCGCCGGGTGCGGTGCGTCGCACCGAAGGGGTGAGTGACATGCGCACTCTTCTCAGGGCCCGGATGGACACCCGAGCGGGGAACGAGTCCCTCAAGAACGGCACGATGCCCAAGATCGTGGACGAACTGATGGAACAGCTGAAGCCCGAGGCGGCCTACTTCGGGCCCCTGGACGGCGGCCGCACCTGCCTCATGGTCTTCGACATGCAGGACTCGTCCCAGATGCCCGCCATGCTGGAGCGGCTGTTCATGGAGATGGAAGCGGAGGTCGAGCTGAACCCGGTGATGAACTACGACGACCTGAAGAAGGGCCTGGGGGCGCTGGGACACTGACCCGCGCCCCCCGCGTCTCACTCCGCCGCCGGCTCCAGCCGGAGGGAAATGGAGTTGATGCAGTACCGCTGATCCGTCGGGGTGGGGTAGCCCTCGCCCTCGAAGACGTGGCCCAGGTGCGAGCCGCAGCGCGCGCAGCGGACCTCGGTGCGGGTCATGCCGTGCGAGCGGTCCTCGATCAGCTCGACGGCCGAGGAGTCCTTCGGGTCGTAGAAGCTGGGCCAGCCGCAGTGGCTCTCGAACTTCTCCGTGGAGCGGAAGAGCTCGGCACCGCAGGCCCGGCAGGAGTAGACCCCGGCCGTCTTGGTGTCCGTGTACTCCCCGCGGAAGGCGGGTTCGGTGCCCGCCCGGCGGAGTACCTGGTACTCCGCCGGGGTCAGCTCCGCGCGCCACTGCTCGTCCGGCTTCTCGACCTCGTACGTCATGTCGCGCGTCCCTTCGGTTCTGCGGGTGTCAGCTCTCCAGGCGGGCCAGGATCTTCGGACCGAGGTCCGTGACGTCACCGGCGCCCATGGTGAGAACGAGATCACCGGGCCGGGCCATTCCCGCGATGACGTCGGCGACGGCCGCCATGTCGTGCTCGGGGCGCACGTCCGCGCCGGCGGCGCCGGCCGCGTCGATGATCAGGGCGCTGGTGATGCCGGGGACCGGGTCCTCGCGGGCCGGGTAGATGTCCAGGACCACGGAGGCGTCGGCCAGCGCGAGGGCCGCGCCCATCTCGGTGCCCAGCTCCTGGGTGCGGCTGAAGAGGTGCGGCTGGAAGACGACGAGGATGCGGGAGGCGGCGTCGACCGCGCCGCGGATGGCCTCCAGGTCGGCCGTCATCTCGGTGGGGTGGTGGGCGTAGGAGTCGATGACCTGCACGCCGTTCGCCTCGCCCTTGAGCTGGAGGCGGCGCTTGACGCCGGTGTACTTGCCGAGCGCGGAGGCGAGGTTGTGCGCCGGGATGCCGAGCGCGACGCCCGCGGCGAGGGCCGCGACGGCGTTGAGCGCGTAGTGCCGGCCGGGCACGGAGACGGTGAAGGTCAGCATCTTGCCGCCGAGCAGGACGGTGACCTCGCTGGTCAGGCCGCGCGGGTTGACCTTGAGGACGCGGACGTCGGCGTCCTCGGCCGCGCCGTAGGTGACGACCTCGATGTCGTACCGGCCCGAGACCCGCTCGGTCAGCTCGCGGGCACCGGCCTGGTCGGCCGCGACGACCAGCGTGCCGCCGGGGCGGATCCGGCCGACGAAGGTGTCGAAGGACTCGTAGATCTCGTCCATCGACGCGTAGTTCGCGTGGTGGTCCAGCTCCACGTTGAGGACGATCGCGACCTCGGGCGCGTACTTGTGGAAGCTGCGGTCGCTCTCGTCCGCCTCGGCGACGAAGATCTCGCCGCCGCCGTGCCGGGCGTTGGAGCCGGGGGCGTCGAGGTCGCCGCCGATGGCGTACGACGGGTCGAGGCCCAGGGCGTCGAGGGAGACGGCGAGCATCGACGTCGTGGTCGTCTTGCCGTGGGTGCCGGCGACGGCGATCGGGCGCAGGCCGTCCATCAGCCGGGCGAGGGCGTCGGAGCGGTGCACGACGGGGACGCCCCGCTCGGTGGCGGCCGCCAGCTCGGGGTTGTCGGCGCGGATGGCGCTGGAGACGACCACGCAGGTGGCGTCGTCGGCCAGGTGCGCGGCGGCGTGCCCGATGTGCACGGTGGCGCCGAGCGCGCGCAGGGCCTCCGCGGTCGCGGAGTCCTTGGCGTCGCTGCCGGCGACGGCCGCGCCGCGCTGCGCCAGGATCTTCGCGATGCCCGACATGCCGGCGCCGCCGATGCCGATGAAGTGAGGTCGGTCCATCGTCGTGGGGACGGCCGGTGCCATGTGCGGAGCTCCCTGAGGGTCGGTGCCTGGTTCCCGTGGCTGCCGGAAGGGGTCCAGCGGTTTCCGGCAGCTACTCGGCCACGATTGTTGCACCCGATGGGGGCTGCCCGTCCGGGGGCCGTCCCGGGGCGGCCCCGCGGGGCGGCCCCGGCCTCCTGCCGGGACGGCGCGGGTCACTCCTCGTCGTCGTTGTGGGCGTAGAGCTTCAGCACGGGGACGCCGACCTTGTGGCGGGCGCGGGAGGCCCAGTCGCGGTGGAAGAACTCCTCGACCAGGTGCGGGGCGGTCAGCACGATCACCTCGTCGGCGTGGGTCTGCTCGACGACGGAGCGCAGCAGGTCCAGCGGGTGGCCGTCGATGAGCTGGCCGACGGCCTCGCTGCCGGCGTCGCGGAGCGTGCGCAGCGAGTGTTCGAGGGCGAGGGCCGCGGGCCGGCGGGCCTGCTCGCCCTCGGGCTCGTCGGCCTCGTGGACGGCTTGTTCGAGCTCGCCGAGGGCCACGTCGTCGATGGCGCGCAGCAGCCGGTCCTCGGCCCCTCTGGGCTGCATGAGGACGACGAAGGACATCTGGTCCTCGTGCAGGGAGGTGACGAAGTCGACGTCGGCTGCGGTCAGGGGCTGTTCGATCATCAATACGCTCGTGAACACGGTGGGAGCCCTTCTCCATCGTGGGCCACCGGGCCCAACAGAAACCATCCTGCGCGTGCCCCCCTGGGCCCGCCTGTTCTGATCACGTTCCCCTCGGGACGCGTCTGACTCAATTCTGCCCGTCGACAGCAAACCGGAACGGGTAATTCCGCCGATTGTCAGATGCGGTGGTAGCGCGTGAAGAGGAAACCGGACTCCTCCAGCACCGCCGCGAGGACGAATCGTTCCGGCACGGCGATGGAAGGTCCGTTCACCACGCGGGGCGCGCTGCCCGAGGTGAGCAGGGGGGCCAGGGACAGGCACAGCTCGTCCAGCACGCCGGCCGCCACGAACTGCCCCAGCAGCCGGGGCCCGCCCTCAGTGAGCAGCCGGGTCAGCCCGCGCTCGGCCAGCACCTCCGGGACGCGGGCGGGGTCGACCCGCCGCCCCTCGCCCGCCGTGACCACCTCGGCGCCCGCCGCGCGGGCCGCCGCCAGCCGGTCCTCGGGGGCGTCCTCGCCGGTCAGGACCAGGGTCGGCACCAGGGGTTCGGTGAACAGCGGCAGGGAGAAGTCCAGGTCGAGGCCGGCGCTGACGACGGCGATGGCGGGTGCCGGGCCCTGGCCGAGCGCCGCCCGGCGGGCCGCGAACGCCTCCCGGGCCCGCGCGGGCCGGTACCCCTCCTTCCGGACGGTCTCCGCGCCGACCACCACGGCGTCGGCGAGGCCGCGCAGGGTGCCGAAGATCCGCATGTCGGCGTCGGAGGAGAGGGGCTGGGAGCGGCCGTCGTGGTGGGCGGCGCCGTCGAGGGAGGAGACCATGTTGGCCCGCAGCCACGCGTGCGCGCCCGGCGCGGGCCGCTCCGCGCCGGTGGCCGTGCCCGGTGTCTCGGGGTAGGCGTACGCCTCGGCGAGCTCGTCCAGGCTCCAGGTGCGGTCCTCGGTGACGGGCGGTTCCGCAGGGGCGGCGGGGGCACGGGAGGCGGGGGGCGCAAGGGGGAACAGGCGTCGCATAGGCCGCAGTGTGGCATGCCGTGCCCTTCCCGGCGCCGGGTCCCGGGCGGCAGCGGCTAGGCTGGAGCGTTGTGTCGCCCTCCACCGCCTCCGCATCCAGCGCGGCAGACTCGCCCGACCGTGGCGCCCCCGGCTCCGACGCCGGGGCCGGCTCGCCCGTCGCGCTCGTCTCCCGCGCCCCGCACGTCCCCGCCGACCGACTGGTCGCCGAGATGGTGCCGCCGCCGCGCTTCGGCTCGGCGCGCTTCGACACCTACATCCCCGACGCCGCGCAGCCCAGCCAGGCCGAGGCCGTCCGGGTCCTCGGCGACTTCGCGGCCGGGCTCGGCGGCGCGAGCGCGAGCGGCGCCGGCCGCCGGCGCTGGTTCCGGCGCGAGACGAAGCCCGCGGCCGGGCCCCGCGGCGTCTACCTCGACGGCGGCTACGGCGTCGGCAAGACCCACCTGCTGGCCTCCCTGTGGCACGCCACCCCCGCCGCGCCGGAGCACAAGGCGTTCGGCACCTTCGTCGAGCTGACCAACCTCGTCGGCGCCCTGGGCTTCCAGCAGACCGTGCGCACCCTCAGCGGCCACCGGCTGCTGTGCATCGACGAGTTCGAGCTGGACGATCCGGGTGACACCGTGCTCGTCTCCACCCTGCTGGGCAAGCTCGTCGACGCGGGCGTGGCGCTCGCCGCGACGTCCAACACCCTGCCCGGCAAGCTCGGCGAGGGCCGGTTCGCGTCCGCCGACTTCCTGCGGGAGATCCAGGGGCTGTCCGCGCACTTCCGTCCGCTGCGCATCGACGGCGAGGACTACCGGCACCGCGGCCTGCCGCAGGCGCCGGCCCCGTACGACGACGACACCGTCACCCGTACGGCGTACGCGACGAGCGGTGCCTCGCTCGACGACTTCCCCTCGCTCCTCGCGCACCTCTCCAAGGTCCACCCGAGCCGCTACGGCGCCATGTGCGACTCCGTGCGGGCCGTGTGCCTGACCGGTGTGGAGCCGGTCGGGGACCAGTCCACGGCGCTGCGCCTGGTGGTGCTCGCCGACCGGCTCTACGACCGTGAGGTGCCGGTGCTGGCGTCGGGGCAGCCCTTCGACGCGCTGTTCAGCGAGGAGATGCTGAACGGCGGCTACCGCAAGAAGTACTTCCGGGCCATCTCCCGGCTGACGGCGCTGGCGCGCGACGCGAAGCCGCTGGTCGCCGGGCAGAGCAAGCAGTCCGAGTAAGGGCGGGCGTACCGGGCCGCGCGGGGCGGGGCATAAGGTGCCCCGGTGCCCTCCCCGCCCCGTGCCGCCCGTGCCCGCACCGCCGTCGTCGTCTGCGCTCTCAGCGGCGCCCTCGCCGCCTGCGGCGGTGGGGAACAGCGCGCGACCCCCTCCTCCTCCGGCTCCCCCGCCGCCACCACGGCGGGCCGGGCCGCCCCGACCCCCGCGCCGTCGGCCGCCCCGACCCTGCCCGCGGGGCCCGGCGGCGCCGCCCCGGTCTTCTCCCACGGCAGGCGCGAGGGCGCGAAGCGCGTCGCGCTGACCTTCGACGCCGACATGACCGCGGACCAGGACCGGCGGGCCGCGGGCGGTGAGCGGTTCGACCACCCGCAGCTGATCGCGACGCTGCGGCGGCTGAAGGTGCCCGCCACGGTGTTCATGACCGGCAAGTGGGCCGAGCAGTACCCCGACCAGGCGAAGTCCATCGGCGGCGACGCCCTGTTCGAGATAGCCAGCCACTCCTACAGCCACCACGCGTTCGCCACGCCCTGCTACGGGCTGCCGGCTGTCGCCGCCGGCTCCGCGCGCGCCGACGTGGAGCGCTCCTTCGCCGCCTTCCGGAAGGCGGGGGTCGAGCACGTCGTGCCGTACTTCCGCTTCCCCGGGGGCTGCCACGACGCCGCGGCCCTGCGCGCGATAGCGCCGGCCGGGGTGACAGCCGTGCAGTGGGACGTCGTCAGCGGTGACGCCTTCGCGAAGCAGGCCGGGCCGGTGGTGTCCCAGGTCCTGGCCCAGGTGAAGCCCGGCTCGGTGGTGGTGATGCACTGCACGCGCAGCGCGGCGCCGGTCACGGAGGAGGCGGTGCGGCGGATCGTCCCGGAGCTGCGCGCCCGCGGCTACGAGCTCGTCCGGGTCTCGGACCTGGTCGCCGGGGGCTGAGCGGGGCGGCCGGCGGCGGTCAGCCGGAGCAGGCCGTCCGCTGGGCCTCCTGCCACGCACAGACCGGGCAGAGCGTGCTGCCGGGCCGTGCGGCCGGATACTCGGTCGGCTTGCCGCAGTGCACGCAGTCCGCGAAGCCTTCGCCGCCGTCGCCCGGGGTGCCGGTGGCCTTCGGGCCCGTCGTCTCCGTCATCCCTCCATGGTCGCTCATCCCCCGCGCCCTCAGCCGCGCCGGTTGCTGACCGCGCAGGCCACGGCGACGGAGCCGGCCGTCAGCACCGCGGCGGCCGCCAGCGGCAGCGGCGAGCCGGGCACGGCGCCGGTCCGGGAGGCGGTGACCAGGCCGGTCACGGCGGCGTGCGCGGGCGACGCCCCGGCGAAGAGCAGCGGAAAGACGGCGAGCACGGTCGCGGGCACGGCCCAGGCGGTGCTGCGCAGCAGGGGCCGGTTGCACAGGGCGCCGACGGCGGTGCCCAGCAAGGCGCACACGAGGGCGGCCACCACCCCCGCGGCGGTCGCGGGGCCGAGGGGCACGTGGCTCTGGTGGTCGGCGGTGCGGGGGTCGCTGATCGCGGCGATCACCGCGGTGCCCAGGGCGGCGAGCAGCGCCGAGGCGCCGAGCGCCGTCAGCACCGCGGCCAGGTGGACCCGCCAGGGGCCGGCGGCCGCAGCGGCGCAGTCCCGGGCGGCGGGCGGCTCGTTGGTGACGCAGACCCGGACCAGCCAGGCGGCCACGGGCAGCAGGGCGGCGGCCGCGTAGCCGAAGGAGTCCAGGACGGGCTCGTTCACCCGCACGCCGACGACCAGGAGGACGCCGTAGAGGATCAGCGGCGGCAGCCAGCGGTGCGAGCGCAGCAGCAGGGCAGCCTGGTAGCGGAGCAGTGCGGTCACCGTCCCGGCTCTCCTTCGGGGGTCGGACGGTCGGGGGTCGGACGGTCGGCGCCCGGGCCGGTGGAGACGGCCCGGATGTGCCAGGCGGGGCGTGCGGTGAGGAGGGTGCGCAGCAGGGCGTCGGAGTGCTCGGGCGCGACGGTGAACCGGAGGGTGCCGCGACCCAGCGCCTCCCGGCCCGGGTCACCGGGCAGGACGACGGGCGGCGACGCCCCGGGCGGGCCCTCGGCCTCCACACGGACGAGAAGGGCCCGCTCCCGGACTGCGGCGGCGCCCTCAGCGACCCCGGCACCCCCGGCACCCCCGGCTCGGTCGGCCACCAGGCCGCCGGCCTCTGCGCGGTGGACTGCGTCGGAGGGCCCGGGGGCGACAGCCAACGGAAGGGTGCCGCGACCCAGCGCCTCCCGGCCCGGGTCACCGGGCAGGACGACGGGCGGCGACGCTCCGGGCGGGCCCTCGGCCTCCACACGGACGAGAAGGGCCCGCTCCCGGACTGCGGCGGCGCCCTCAGCGACCCGGGCGCTCCCGGCGCCTCCGGCCCGGTCGGCCACCAGGCCGCCCGCCTCCACGCGGTACACGGCATCGGCGGCGCCCGCGAGGCGCCCGGGGTCGTGGTCGACGAAGACGACGGTGGCCCCGGCGGCCACACGGTCCTTGACGGCGCTGTCGAGGACCGCGCGCGAGTCCCGGTCGAGGCCGGTCCACGCCTCGTCCAGGACGAGGAGGTCGGGGGCCGCGAGGAGGCCCTGGGCAACGGCGACCTTCTGGCTGGTGCCCTTGGACAGCTCGGACAGCGGCGTGCGGGCGTGCTCGGCGGCGCCGAACCGCTCCAGCCACTCCAGGGCCCCGGCCCGGGCGGCGGCGCGGCGGAGGCCGTGGATGCGGCCGAGGTCGGTGAGGTAGCCCGCCGCGGTGAAGGGCAGCGCGGCCGGAAAGCGTTCCGGAACGAAGGCGGTGCGGGGGCGGCCGGTGATCCTGCCCGCGGAGGGGGCGTCGAGGCCGGCCAGCAGGCGCAGCAGCGTGGACTTGCCGCTGCCGTTGCCGCCCTGGACACGCAGCAGCGCACCGGCCGGCACGTCCAGATCGATGTCGCGCAGCACCCACGGCGCGCCGATCCCGTAGCGGCGCCCGACCCCCCGGAGTCTCATGCGCTCACAGTAATGGCCGCTGCCGGACGGCCCCCGGGCGGCTGGCAGACTGGGGGCGTGACCAGCTCTGACACCTCCACCGGCGCCCCTGCCGCCGCCCCTGCCGCCGCTGGTGGCACCGCCACCGACCCGGCCGCCGCGGAGCCGCGGGACGAGGCGCCGCAGTTCGTCCTGCCGCTCGTGGTGCGGATCGAGAAGGCCGACCCGCCGGCCCGGACGGACGCCCTGGAGACCGCGGCCCGGGCGGTGCTCATGCTGCTCTCCGACGAACGGTCGCTCCCGGCGGAGGCCGGGGAGAGCGCGGAGGGCGCGGAGGCCGCGGACGGCGAGTGGGCGCAGGCGGTGCGGGACTGGCAGGACGCCCGGATCCGCAAGGTGGTGCGGCGGGCCCGCGGCGCGGAGTGGCGCAAGGCGTCGGCGCTGCCGGGCATCGCCGTGACCGGTGACCGGGCGGAGGTGCGGGTCTTCCCGCCCGTGCCGCTCGACGGCTGGCCCAAGGAGCTGGTGAAGCTCCAGGTGTCGGGGACCGATCTGGACGACCCGGAGCCGCCCGCGGCGCCCGGCGCCGGGGTGCCGGTGCTGTGGCTGAACCCGGAGCTGGAGATGTCGGCGGGCAAGGCCATGGCCCAGGCCGGGCACGGGGCGCACCTCGCCTGGTGGGCGCTGGACGACGGGGCGCGCGCGGCCTGGCGCAAGGACGGCTTCGCGCTGGCGGTGCGGACGGCCGACCCGGCGCGCTGGGCGGAGCTGACCACCGGCGGGCTGCCGGTGGTGCGGGACGCGGGGTTCACGGAGATCGCGCCGGGGTCGTGCACGGTGGTCGCGGACCACCCGGCGCTGCGGGGCCGCGTGAGCAACCTGTGATACTGGCGCCAGAACATCTGTTTTGGCGCCAGGGGGTAAGAAGTTGTCGAAAAGGACCGTGAACGGCGCGACGGCTCTGGTCACCGCGGGCGCCGTCGTTGCCCTCGCGATCGGGCTGTCGGCCTGTGATTCCGGTAAGCAGGACGAGGGAAAGAGCGATTCCGCCGCCGCCTCCGCGTCGCCGGAGAAGAAGGACGGGGCCGGCGGCGAGCCGGCGGACGAGGCGACCGCCGGGAAGAAGAAGCCCGAGGAGAAGTGGGACGGAAAGGTCCGGGTGCTCGGGGACGGCTCGACGTCCTATACCGGCCCGCAGCCCAAGCAGCCGAAGGCGGAGAAGCTCAAGCCGGGCGAGAAGCCGCCGCAGTTCGTCGTCTTCTCGTGGGACGGCGCGCTGGAGGGCAGCGACCACCTGTTCTCGCATTTCCGTGAGGTCGCCAAGCAGAACGACGCGCAGATGACGTTCTTCCTCAGCGGGATGTATTTGCTGCCGAAGTCCAAGGCGTCGCTGTACAAGCCCCCGCAGCACAAGCCGGGCAGCGCGGCCATCTCCTTCGCGACCGACGCGCACATCAGGGACACGATCCAGCAGGTCCGTGGCGCGTGGCTGGACGGCAACGAGATAGGCACGCACTTCAACGGCCACTTCTGCGGCGCCAAGGGCGGCGGCGACTGGAGCCCGGCCGAGTGGAAGAGCGAGATCGAGCAGTCGTACGCGTTCGTGGAGAACTGGAAGACGAACACCGGCTACAAGGACCTGCCGCCGCTGCCTTTCGACTACAAGAAGGAACTGGTCGGCGGCCGCGCCCCGTGCCTGGAGGGCCAGAAGGCGCTGATCGCCGCGGCCAAGCCCTTCGGGTGGCGCTACGACGCGAGCTCGCCCGGCGACTTCCAGATCTGGCCGTCCCAGATCAACGGCATCTGGAATTTCC
The DNA here is from genome assembly GCF_040646215.1 of Streptomyces sp. NPDC046215. Classification (NCBI taxonomy): domain Bacteria; kingdom Bacillati; phylum Actinomycetota; class Actinomycetes; order Kitasatosporales; family Streptomycetaceae; genus Streptomyces; species Streptomyces sp. NPDC046215. The sequence goes on from NZ_JBEYZW010000085.1 coordinate 21,122, forward strand.
CGCTGCAATTGCTGCCGTACCCCAAGAGCGAGAAGCAGGTCCTGTCGATGGACTTCAACTTCCTCTACAACCAGTCCGGTGACAACACCAAGGGCGACCCGGCGAAGTACGCGGAGTGGCGGAAGCTGACGCGCGACGGCTATCTCAACGGCTTCGAGCGCGTGTACAACGGCAGCCGCGCCCCGATGTTCGTCGGCAACCACTTCGAGGACTGGAACGGTGGCATATACATGAAGGCCATCGAGGACGTCATGAAGTCGGTCTGCAAGCGGGACGGCGTGCGCTGCGTCTCCTTCAAGCAGCTCGCCGACTGGATGGACGCCCAGGACCCCAAGGTGCTGGCGAAGCTGCGCGGACTGGACCCGGCCCAGTCCCCGGACTGGAAGACGTTCGTCAAGAATTGACCCGCCTGCTCCGGGCGGCCGCGCGCGGCCGCCCGGAGGCGGGGCCGGGTCAGCGCTTCAGCGCGGCCATGTACTGCGTCCAGATGTCGGTCGGATACGGGCTGCCGAGCGTGGACTTCGCGGCGCCGCCGATGCCGTCGAGCGGCTGGAGCTCCTGGGTCTTCGGTTCGATCCGGGAGAGCGAGACGGCGGTGGAGAGGTTCCCGCGGTACCCGGCGAACCAGGACGACTTGTTGTCCTGGGCGGTGCCCGGCTTGCCGGCCGCGTCGGCGCCCGCCGCCCGGGCCGCCGTGGCACTCCCCTTGGCGACGGCGTCCCGCAGCGCGTCCCCGACGGCGGTCGCGACGCTCTGCGGCAGGGCCCGTTCGGCCTTCGGCTTCTCCACCGGCACGGCGTCGCCGTTGCGGCTGAGCTTGTCCACGGAGTAGGGCTCGCTGTGCAGGCCCCGGGCGGCGAAGGTGGCGTAGGCGCCGGCCATCCGGATCGCACTGGGCGTGGCGGTGCCCAGGGAGAACGCGGGCACCTTGGTGCCGAGGCTGCTTTCGAGCAGGCCCGTGCGGACCGCCGTCTCCCCCACCTGGTCGAGGCCGACATCCATGCCGAGCTGCATGATCGGGGTGTTGGCCGACTGGGCGACCGCCTCCCGCAGGGTGATCTTCCCCCAGGACTTGCCGCCGTCGTTGACCCCCTTGACGATCTTTCCGGAGCGGTCCCAGTAGGGGCCTTCGGGGGTGCGCAGGCTCACCTTGTTGTCCCCGTTGTAGACGGTGGCGGGGTACACGGGCGAGCGCGGCTTGCCGCGTTCGAGCTGGACGCCCTCGCTCAGGGCGGCGGCGTAGACGAAGGGCGTGAAGGCGGTGCCGGCCGGGACGACGGAGGAGTTGGCGTCGTTGAAGCCCTGTTTGAGGTAGTCCGGGCCGCCGTGCAGGGCGACGATGCGCCCGTCGGTGGTGACGGAGGCGGCGCCGATCCGTACGTCCCGGTCGGCTTCCCGCTTCTCGGGGTCGAGCTTGCCCCGCGCCTCGGCGACGGCCTTGTTGAGGGCGCTCATCTTCGACTTCTCGAAGGTGGTGCGGATCTGGTAGCCGCCGAGATCGAAGTCGTGGTCGGAGACGTCGGTGTGGGCGCTCACATAGGCGCGCGCCGTCTCCACCAGGTAGCCGGTCTGTCCGGTGAGCCCGGCGGGCTTGGGCGGGGCCTTCGGCTCGGGGAAGGTGGTGTAGCGGGCCCGCTCCTCCTTGGAGAGCTTGCCGATGCCGACCATCCGGTCGAGGATCCACTCCCAGCGCTCCACCGCGCGCTCGCGGTTCTTCCCGCCGAGCGCCGGGTCGTAGAGGCCCGCGCCCTTGAGGAGGGAGGCGAGGAAGGCGCCCTCGCTGGCGTTGAGCTGGGAGACGTCCTTGCCGTAGTAGGCGTGGGCGGCGCGGGCTATGCCGTAGGTGCCGCGCCCGAACCAGCTGGTGTTGAGGTAGCCCTCCAGGATCTCGTCCTTGGACATCCGGTTGTCCAGCTTGATGGCGATGAAGGTCTCGGTGAGCTTGCGGGAGAAGGTCTGCCGCTGGTTCAGGTAGGCGTTCTTGACGTACTGCTGGGTGATCGTCGAGCCGCCCTGGGTGCTGCCGCCGGTCACCATCTTCGTCACGGCGCGCGTCATACCGCTGACGGAGACGCCGCTGTCGGAGTAGAACGTCTCGTTCTCGGCGGCCAGCGCCGCCCAGCGCACCGATTCGGGGATCTTCTTCAGATCGGTGTCCTGGCGGTTGACCTCGCCGGTGCGGGCCATCTCGGAGCCGTCGGCCCAGTAGTAGACGTTGTCCTGCTGGGTGGCGAAGGCGTTGAGGTCGGCGGGTATCTCGGTACGGACGTACATGATCGCCACCAGGGCGCCGAAGACCCCTCCCACGGAGAGGAAGAGGCCCAGCGTCTGGCGCCACGACGGCACCCAGCGCCGGAAGCCCTGCCGCCCCGGCCGGGGATAGGCGGGGCGGAGCCTGCGCTTGCGGGGAGCGGCGCGCCTGCGTCGGGCAGGGGTGGGCTGCTTCCGGGCGTGCGCCCCGTTTCGTCGTTTGCGTCGTTCGAACACCGCTCGAGCCTATGGCCTGCCGGCGGGGGTGGGTACGGCAGATGTCCTCGGAATCCGAATCGGGCGTCTTGTTCGGGTACCGGAGCGTTTCCGCACCCCCGCGAGGCTGGTGAATCGGGTCACATCCGGCCCGGAGGGTGAGCCGGTCAGGCGGTGCCGGTGGCGAGCAGCAGCTTCAGCAGCCGGTGGTCCTCGCCGGTGAGGCCGTCGACGAAGCGGGTCAGCACGATCTCCCGGTCGGTGCGGCCGTCGAGGACCTTGTGCATCCGGCGGGCGGCGAGCCCCGCCTCGTCGGTGACGGGCGCGTAGGCGTAGGCCCGGCCGCGCGGGGTGCGGGTGAGGACCTCCTTGCCGTGCAGCCGGGACAGGATCGTCACCACGGTGCTGTAGGTCAGCTCGCCGGGGAGGAAGCCCTGTACCTCGCGGGGGGTCAGCGGGACGCCGGCCCGCTGCAGCGCGGCGAGCACTTCGCATTCGAGCGCTCCGCTGGCCCGGCGCCGGCCCTGACGTACGACGGGGGCGGGGGTGGGCGCTGTCATGTGCTTCGTCGTTCCTTCTGCTGATTTTTCGTTTACCTCTACAGGAGTGTAAGGGGTTCGGCGGCGGGCCCCTCGCTCCGGCGAGGGTCTGCCACCCCCCGGGCGCCACGGGCCGCCTCCGGGCGGTCAGGCCCAGAGCCAGACCCGGCGGTTGCGGGCCACCGTGTGGACGCGGTCGGCGCGGTGCGGGGGCAGGTCCGTGCCGGGCGCGGCGGGCCCGGTGAGCCCGGCCAGTTCCCCCTCGCCCAGGACCCGCACGTCGTCCAGCGCCGGCGCCACCTCCAGGCCGCCGGCCCCGACGAGGACGAGGACGGGCCGGACCCGGACGGGGAAGCCGCAGCCCCGCGAGAGGACGCGCGAGGAGCGCTCGGCGTCCTGCCGGGCCTCGCGGACGTACGGCCGCGGCTGCCGCTCGCGCGGGGAGCGGACGAGGGTCTCGCCCACCTGGACCCGGCCCCCGCGGCAGGCCCGGGCGGCGACGCCGAAGACACCGCCGGGCCCGATCAGCAGGTGCGAGATGACGGCGTCGCCCGGCAGGACGATGGAGTGCAGCACCTCCCAGCCGCCGACCGCCAGCTCCTCCAGCGCCGCCCCCACGCGCTGCTCGGCCTCCAGTGCGCGGCGCCAGGCGTCCTCCACGGGGTGCCGGCGCAGGAGCCGGGCGAGCGCGAGCCCGGCGCGGCCCGCGCCGGAGGTCTCCAGCCGCGCCCGGAGGGTTTCGCCCGGGCGGTTGGGGGCGAGGTCGTCGTCCGGGGGGAGGAAAAGCCTCTCGGGGTCGTAACTCTTTCCGTTCGCGCTCCTCTTGCCGTCCGGCCGCTCCCGCACGCCCACCACCCCCACCCGCCATACTGCCGCAGAAGCGGGGGAACCAACCCGGTCGTCCCGGCCGTTGACCGGGTGAGGCCCCGCGGCATCCCCCCGATCGCGGGGCCTCACCAGTGCCCGGCGCCGGAGGCGGGACCGCCGTGGAGCGTAGGCGAACCGGCACCACCGCTGCGCGGCGGTGTCCTCAAGCGCCGGACGGGTTGGTAGTGGCTGAGCTCAGCCACTACCAGCCCGTCTGGGGGCACCTCCCAGCGGTAGCTGGGGGAGCTTGAGGACGCGCCCGCAGGGCGCTCGCCGCCGCAGGCGGCAACGACGGGCCGTAGTCAGCCGCCCGGGCGCGGGGCCGGCTGCGCCCATCGAGTCCATTGCGGCGACACCGCGCCGCGGTCCTTTACTTCACCCACCCTCGCGCCAATTATCCCTTTTGTCGGATTAATCGAGGAAGGGATGGCCAGTGAGAGCAGCAGCCGTGTACGGAGCCCTCGGCTCCCTGGTCCTCACCTCACTGGCCGTCCTCCCGGCCGACGCCCTGGACGAGTCCGGGGTGCCGGGCGGCCGGGCCGAGGCCCGCGGCGCGGCCCTGGCCGCCCGGGAGGCCGCCGCCCGGGGCATCCGCTTCGGCGCCTGCCCGGCCGTCGAGGCGCTGCCCGCGCCCGCGCAGTGCGGCACCGTCTCCGTCCCGCTCGACTACGCCCGGCCCCGGGGCCGGCACATCAGCCTCACCGTCAGCCGCGCGCCCGCCACCGGCACGCGCGCCGAGCGCCAGGGCGCCCTCGTGTACAACCCCGGCGGGCCGGGCGGCTCCGGCATGTTCTTCCCCCTCCTCGCCGGGGTCCAGCAGTACCGGACGACGGCGCGCGCCTACGACTTCGTCGGGTACGCGCCCCGCGGTGTGGGCCGCTCCGCGCCGCTGTCCTGCGTGGAACCGGCGGAGTTCGCCAAGGCGCCCACCGACGCCCCGCAGCACCCCTCGGCGGCGTACAAGAGGCAGCGCGTCGCGCAGGCGAAGGCGTACGCGCGGGGGTGCGCCCGCAAGAGCGGCCGGGACCTGCGGCACTTCACGAGCCTGAACAACGCCCGCGACCTGGACGTGCTGCGCGCCGCGCTCGGCGAGAAGAAGCTCACCTACATGGGGGCGTCCTACGGCACCTACTTCGGGGCGCTCTACGCCACCCTCTTCCCCGGGCACGTGCGCCGGATGGTCTTCGACAGCGTCGTCAACCCCTCGCCGCGGAAGATCTGGTACCGCAGCAACCTCGACCAGTCGGAGGCGTTCGAGACCCGCTGGGCCGACTGGCGCGGCTGGGCGGCCCGGCACGACGCCGTCTACCACCTCGGGCGCACCCCGGGGCAGGTGCTGGCCGCCTACGACCGGGCCCGGCGGCGGCTGGCCGCCCGTCCCGTGGGCGGCAAGCTGGGCCCCGGGCAGTTGCAGTCCGCGTTCCTCCAGGTCGGGTACTCCGACAGCACCTGGGCGCGCAGCGCGGCCGCGCTGTCGGCCTACCTGCGCGGCGACGACAAGCCACTGCGGGCGCTCGCCATGCCGGACGCGGCGTCGGCGCGGTCCGCGGAGAACGCCAACGCCGTCTACACCGCCGTCGAGTGCAACGACGCGCCGTGGCCGCGCTCCTGGGCGGTCTGGGACCGGGACAACACCCGGCTCGCCGAGCGGGCCCCGTTCGAGACGTGGGAGAACGCCTGGATGAACCTGCCGTGCGCCTTCTGGCCGGGGCACCGGCACCGGCAGCGGGCGATCGAGGTCGGGGCGGCGGCGGGGACCCTGCCGGCGACGCTGCTGCTGGCCGCCGAGCGGGACGCGGCCACCCCGTACGCCGGGGCGCTGGAACTGCACCGCAGGCTGCCGGGCTCGTCGCTGGTCACCGAGCGGCGCTCGGGCACGCACGGCATCGCGTACGGACCCAACCCCTGCGTCACCGCGCACACCCGGACGTACCTGCTGACCGGGGTGGTGCCGGGGCGGCGCGCGTGGTGCGGGCCGCGCCCGGAGCCGGCGCCGGTGGCCGGCGCCCGCGGGGCCTGAACCCGGCGGGCACCGTCCGGCGCAGGCGGTTACGCGAGGCCGGCGACCAGCTCGGCGAGGGCCTTGCGGCGGCCCGTGTAGAACGGCACCTCTTCACGGACGTGCATCCGGGCCTCGGAGGCGCGCAGGTGACGCATGAGGTCGACGATGCGGTAGAGGTCGTTCGCCTCGAAGGCGAGGATCCACTCGTAGTCGCCCAGCGAGAAGGAGGCCACGGTGTTGGCGCGCACGTCGGGGTAGCCGCGCGCCATCTTGCCGTGGTCCGCGAGCATGCGACGGCGGTCCTCGTCCGGCAGCAGGTACCAGTCGTAGGAGCGGACGAACGGGTAGACGCTGACGTAGTCGCGGGGCGTCTCGTCGGCGAGGAACGCCGGGATGTGCGACTTGTTGAACTCCGCGGGGCGGTGCAGCGCCATGTTCGACCACACCGGCTCCAGCGCGCGGCCGAGCTTGGTGCGGCGGAAGAGGTTGTACGCGTCCTGGAGGGCGTCCGAGGTCTCGGAGTGCCACCAGATCATCACGTCGGCGTCGGCGCGCAGGCCCGAGAGGTCGTACGTGCCGCGCACGGTGACGTCCTTCTCGGCGAGCTGCGCGAACAGCTCCTCCACCTCGTCGGCGTAGCCGGAGCGGTCCTGGGGCAGGACGTCGCGGAGCTTGAACACCGACCAGAGGGTGTAGCGGATGACCTCGTTGAGGTCCTTGGCCTTCTTGCCGGCGTTCGCGGTCTTCTCGGGGGCGTCAGTCATGTCCCTATTCTCACTCGCCCGGTCCGGCGCCCGGCGTCAGGGTCGCCAGGATCTCGTCGGCGGCCGTGTGCGCGCCGGCGACGCAGGCCGGGATGCCCACCCCGTCGTAGGCCGCGCCGCACACCCGCAGCCCGGGGAGCGCGGCGACGTGCGCGCGGATCCGGGCGACGCGGCCGAGGTGCCCGACCGGGTACTGGGGCAGCCCCGCGTACCAGCGGTCGACCCGGCTCTCCACGGGCGTGGCCGCCAGGCCCACGGCGTCGCCCAGGTCCTTCAGCGAAGCCGCCACCAGGTCGGTGTCCTCGCGCTCCAGGTCCTCCTCGTCCCCGAACCGCCCGATCGAGGTGCGCAGGACGAACGTCTCCGGGCCGGCGTCCGCGATCCAGCCCCACTTGTGGCTCGCGAACGTGGACGCCTTGATCTTCCGGCCCTCGACGGGCGGCACGAGGAACCCGCTGCTCCTGGGGAGCCCACCGGCGTCGGAGCGGCGGAAGGCCATGGTGATCAGGGCCATGGACGCGTACTCGACCGTGGCCAGCTCGGTGGCGGCCCCGGGGGCCACGGTCGCGAGCAGGCGCCGGGCCTCGGGCGCGGGGGCGGCGACGACGAGCGCGTCCGCCGTGAGCGTCCGGTCCGGCAGCCGGACCTCCCAGGCGGCGCCGGTCCGCCGGACCTCGTCCGCGCGGGTACGGGTGAGGATCTCCGCGCCCGCCGCGCGCAGCCGGTCCGCGACGGCGAGCGGCAGCTGCCCGATGCCGCCGTCGATGCCCATGAAGACCGGACCGGCCGGCTGCCGGGCCGCCGAGCGGGCCTGCAGCGCGCGGACGGCCGCGATCAGCGAGGGGTGGGTGCGGGCGGCCTCGAAGAGCTGCGGCATCGCGGTCCGCAGGGAGATGCGGTAGGCGTCACCGGCGTAGACCCCGCCGAGCAGCGGCTCGACCAGCCGGTCCACGACCTCGCGGCCCAGCCGCTCGCCGACGTAGGCGCCGATGGCGATGTCGTCGCCGATCTCGGTGGGCGGCAGGTCCGCGTCCCGGGCGATGCGGGCCAGTCCCTCCGGGGAGACCACCCCGGAGGCGGCGAGGGCGCTGAGGTCGCCGGGCACGCCCATCATGTGGCCGGTGGGCATGGGCCGCTGGGCGCCGCGGCTCCACACCGTGGCGCCGCCGACGGCGGGCGGCTGGAGCCGCTCGCCGAGCCCGACGGCCCGGGCCAGGGCGACCGCCTCGGGCCGACGGGCCAGCATGGACTCGGCGCCCAGGTCCACGGGCACCCCGGCGACGGAGCCCGCTTTCAGCTTGCCGCCGAGCCGGTCCGACGCCTCGACGAGGGTGACGCGCGCACCGCCCTCCACCAGCCGGTGGGCGGCGGCGAGACCGGAGATCCCACCGCCGATGACGACCACGTGCGTGTGCGCTGCGCTCATGGCCCCACCCTCTCAAACGGTGCCTGGGCGGTCGGCTGCGGCCCGTCGTTGCCGCGTTGCGCCTGCGGCGCGTCCGTCGTTGCCGCGTTGCGCCTACGGCGCGTCCGTCGTTGCCGCCTGCGGCGGCGAGCGCCCTGCGGGCGCGTCCTCAAACCCCCCCCCGGCGGGGTTTTAACCGGCCGGGCGGGTTTGGGAGCCCC
>NZ_JBEYZW010000086.1:0-29378 GCF_040646215.1 Streptomyces sp. NPDC046215
CCGCGATGACCGCGCAGCCGAGGATCACCCACAGCGCGCCGTTGCCGAACATCATCCTGAAACCCCCACCCGCGCAGGCCCGACACCGCACCTGAACAGCCCCCCGCAGCGGAGCGGCCCCGCACCAGCGGACAACAGAAACCAACGGCTACCCGCCGCGATTCTCCGCGATCGCCACGAACTCCTCCACCGTCAGCGACTCCCCCCGCGCCTGCGGCGACACCCCGGCCGCGACCAGCGCGGCCTCCGCGGCGGCCGCCGAGCCGGCCCAGCCGGCCAGTGCCGCGCGCAGCGTCTTGCGGCGCTGGGCGAACGCCGCGTCGACGACGGCGAAGACCTCGGCCCGCGTCGCGCTCGTCTCGATCGGCTTGCTGCGGCGGACGAGGGAGACGAGGCCGGAGTCGACGTTGGGGGCGGGCCAGAAGACGTTGCGGCCGATGGACCCGGCGCGCTTGACCTCGGCGTACCAGTTGGCCTTGACGGAGGGCACTCCGTAGACCTTGTTGCCGGGCCGGGCGGCGAGCCGGTCGGCGACCTCGGCCTGGACCATCACGAGGGTGCGTTCGATGGTGGGGAACTGCTGCAGCATGTGCAGCAGGACGGGCACGGCGACGTTGTACGGCAGGTTGGCGACGAGCGCGGTGGGCGGGGGGCCCGGCAGCTCGGTGACGCGCATGGCGTCGTTGTGTACGAGTGCGAAGCGGTCGGCGCGGGCGGGCATGCGGGCGGCGACGGTGGCGGGGAGGGCGGCGGCCAGGACGTCGTCGATCTCCACGGCCGTGACCCGGTCGGCGGCCTCCAGCAGGGCGAGGGTCAGGGATCCGAGGCCGGGGCCGACCTCGACGACGACGTCGTCGGGCCGCACCTCGGCGGTGCGGACGATGCGCCGGACCGTGTTGGCGTCGATCACGAAGTTCTGGCCGCGCTGCTTGGTGGGGCGTACCCCCAAGGCTGCGGCCAGCTCGCGGATGTCGGCGGGGCCGAGCAGGGCGCCGGAATCGTCTGTGCTGGGGCTGGAGCTCACCCGTGAAGTTTACGGCCGCACACGGGCCACGGGCTCGCCCCCCGGCTGACGTAGAGCTTCTTGGCCCGGTAGGTCTGCTCGGCGGCGGGTGCGTCCTGGGGCCGGCCCTTGCCGCCGAGGCCCTGCCAGGTGCGGACGTCGAACTGGTAGAGGCCGCCGTAGGTGCCGGAGGGGTCGACGGCGTCGGGCCGGCCGCCGGCCTCGCACTGGGCGAGTCCCCGCCAGTTCAGGCCGTCCGCGCCCTGGACGGCGGTGGGGACGGCCTTGGTGCCGACCTTGACGATCTGGGTGCGGGGCAGCCGGACGGTCTCGACGGCGATCTTCTTGGGTTTCTGCTGGACGCCGTTGACGGTGCGCAGGGCATAGGTGACGCGTCGCACACCTTTCTCGCCGCGCTGGGCGACGACCTCGGTGCCCTTGTTGAGGGTGGGGTCGTCGCGGCGCTCGGTGGTGAAGTCGATGGGCACCTCGCGGACCTTCTGGCTGCCGGTGATCCGCATGACGGAGATCGTCTGGCCTTCGCGGGGGAAGCTGTCGGGGTCGACGGAGGTGGTGTCCTGGCCGCGCAGGGTGATGCCGGCGGCTTCGATGGCCTCGCGGACGGTCGCGGCGTTGGTGCGGATGGTGCGTTCGCGCCCGTCGGCCATGAAGGTGACGGTCCGCTCGGTGCGGACGTCCAGGTCCAGGCCCTCGCGGGGGATGGGTGCCGTGCGGGGGGCGGACAGGTGGGCCCCTTCGGCGCGGACGCCGAGCTCGCGGAGGGCGCCGTCGACGGTGCGGGCGGTGGTCCACACGTTGCGGTGCTCGCCGTCGAGGGTGAGGGCGAGGGGGCGTCCGTAGCGGACGGTGACCTCGTCGCCGCCGCCGAGGTCGTGGTCGTGGCCGGGGGTGACGGTGTCGTGTTCGCCGAGGGCCATGTTCTGGTCGGCGAGGAGTTCGTCGACGTCGTCGGCGAAGGTGTGGAGGGTGCGGGAGCTGCCCTCGATGGTGAGGCGGACCGTTTTGTCGCTGGCGACGAAGGCGGAGGTGCCGCCGGCGAGGAAGGCGACGACGAGGGCCTGCGGGAGCAGCCGGCGCAGGGCGTCGGGGCGTTCTCCGGCGCGCTTGCGGCGCCCGGCCCGGCGGCCGGGGGTGGGCTCGGGGTCCGCTGCGGGGCCGGTGGGAGGTTCGGCGGCCGTTTCGGGTGGCGCTTCGGTCCGGTGCCCGGCCTGGTGGGGGACGGGGAGCGGTTCGTCCTGGAGTTCGGGGTGAGCGTGGGCCCCGGCGTCGCGCGGCTCGGGCAGGAACGGGTCGTGGAGGGCGTGGGGCGGCTGGTCGTGTATCCCGTAGGGCTCGCCGGGCCCGTCGTAGGTCTCGTAGGGCGGGTACGAGGCGTACGGGTTGTACGGCTCGTAGGGGTCGTACGGGTTGTACAGCGGTGTTTCCGCCGCACCGCGGCGTGCGGCGCGGGGGTGGCCTGGTGCATGCGTCACGCGACACTCCCCTGGGTCGAGCTATCGGCCCGGGACTGTAGCGGAGCGAAGGTCACTCCCCAAAGTCATATGATCACACGGTGTCGCGGCAAACCTGATTTAGTACCCGAACACGCGCGCAGTATTTACTGCCACCGCTGTGGCCAGGGCGTCCTCGTCAACGCCCTTGTATCCGGCCATCGCCCGCAACGTGACCGGAATGAGGTACGGCGCATTGGGCCGTCCGCGATACGGCATCGGCGTGAGGAAGGGCGCGTCCGTCTCGACGAGGACGAGGTCGAGGGGGGCGACGGCGAGGGCGTCGCGCAGCGGCTGGGCGTTCTTGTAGGTGACGTTCCCGGCGAAGGACATGTAGTAGCCGGCGGCCGCGCAGACCTTGGCCATCTCGGCGTCGCCGGAGTAGCAGTGGAAGACGACCGTGTCCGGGGCGCCCTCCTCCTCCAGGATGCGCAGCACGTCGGCGTGGGCCTCGCGGTCGTGGATGACCAGGGCCTTGCCGTGGCGCTTGGCGATGTCGATGTGACGGCGGAAGGAGCGCTCCTGGGCGGCCGTGCCCTCGGGGCCGGTGCGGAAGTAGTCCAGGCCCGTCTCGCCGACCCCGCGGACGTGGGGCAGGGCGGCCAGCGCGTCGATCTCCTCCAGCGCCGCGTCCAGGGCGGCGTCGCCGCCCGGTACGCGGGCGCCCTGCCGCGACCAGCCGTCGGGGTCGCCGTGGACGATGCGGGGGGCTTCGTTGGGGTGCAGGGCGACGGTGGCCCAGACGCTGTCGTGGGCGGCGGCGGTCTCGGCCGCCCAGCGGGATCCGGCCAGGTCGCAGCCCACCTGGATCACGGTGGTCACTCCGACGGACGCGGCCTTGGCGAGGGCATCCTCGACGGAGCTGTTCTGCATGTCGAGGTGGGTGTGGGAGTCGGCGACCGGCACGTTCAGCGGCGCCGGGAGCGGCGGAGGGACGTCCTTGTCGTTCTGCTTCCGCTCGCCGCCGGGCTTGCCGCTGTCCGCTGCTGATGCTGTTGCCGCCATGCACGCGATTCTAGGGATCGCGTGCGACGGCGCTCACCTGCGGTGCTGGAAGGGGTGCAGGAGGTCCGACAGGTGCCAGTGGTGGGCCGGGCGGGGCGCCTCGGGGGGCTCCGGGACGATGCGTTCCGCAGTGGTGGCGTTGAGCGGCCCGGCCTGGGCGTGGCCGGTGTGGCGTACGGCCGCCTGAGGGGGCTGGTGCAGGTAGCCGGCGGTGTGGGAGACCTGGCCCGAGCGCATGATGCGCACGACGTGGCCGCCGCAGTTGTCACAGGTGGGGTTGGTCAGCGGGGACGGGACGCGCCTGCCGTCCGCGTAGTAGACGACGGAGGGCCGGCCCTCGGCGTCCGTGGGGTGCTGTATCTCGTACGACTGCTCCCACCCGTGCCCGCACCTCATGCACGCGAAGGCGTACGACTCGTGGGCGGGCTCCGGCGCGCCGGTGCCGGGCACCGGGCGCGCGGCCGGGTGGACCGTCGGGCGGACACCGTGGGAGGTTCCTGCGATCTCGCTCATGGCAGCTCCTCTTGTCCTCAAGGACAAGTCTCTCCGGGATCGGACGTCCCACTTACAGGGAACGCCCATCCTGGCGATCTCGCAGCAGCCTCTCCCCCGAATTGGGGCAAGCTTGGCGTCGCACTGCCCGAAATGCCAGGCTGCCTGGCCCAGGCTTTGCTTTTCACGATAGCCCTTTACCCGCTCATGGGCTCGGCTGTACCGCGGCGTTCTTGGCGGCGACGACGGCGTCGAAGACCTCGCGCTTGGGCAGTCCCGCCTCGGCGGCGACGGCCGCGATGGCCTCCTTGCGGCGCTCCCCCGCTTCCTCGCGCACCCGCACCCGGCGCACGAGCTCGGCGGGGTCGAGGTCCTGCGGGCCGGCCTCGGGGGCGCCCTCCACGACGATGGTGATCTCGCCGCGGACGCCCTCGGCGGCCCAGGCGGCGAGCTCCGCCAGGGGGCCGCGCTTGACCTCCTCGTAGGTCTTGGTCAGCTCCCGGCACACGGCGGCCCGGCGCTCGGGGCCCAGGACCTCGGCCATGGCGGCGAGGGTGTCGTCGAGGCGGTGCGGGGCCTCGAAGTAGACCAGGGTGCGGCGCTCGTCCACGACCTCCCGCAGCTTCGCGAGGCGCTCGCCCGCCTTGCGGGGCAGGAACCCCTCGAAGCAGAAGCGGTCGACGGGCAGGCCGCTGACGGCGAGCGCGGTGAGCACCGCGGAGGGCCCGGGCACGGCCGTGACCTTGATGCCCTGCTCCACGGCGGCGGCGACGAGCCGGTAGCCGGGGTCGGAGACCGAGGGCATGCCGGCGTCGGTGACCAGCAGCACCCGGGCCCCGCCCGCCAGTGCCTCGACGAGCTCGGGCGTGCGGGCGGACTCGTTGCCCTCGAAGTAGGACACGACCCGGCCGGTGGTGTGCACGCCGAGCGCCTGGGTGAGGCGGCGCAGCCGCCGGGTGTCCTCGGCGGCGATCACCTCGGCGGCGGCGAGCTCGGTGGCGAGCCGCGGGGGCGCGTCGGCGACGTCACCGATGGGGGTACCTGCGAGTACGAGCGTTCCAGTCACGGTCCCATCCTCGCAGGGTCGCGGGGCCGTGCCCTCACCCCGTGTGGAGCATCAGCCCGATCCCCAGCAGCATCAGGCCCGCGGCGGCGATCCGCGGCGTGCCGAACCGTTCCTTGAGCACTACCGCCCCGATCGCGGCGCCCACGATGATCGAGGACTCGCGCAGGGCCGCGATGGGTGCGAGCGCGGCGCGGGTCTGGGCCCACAGGACGAGCCCGTAGGCGGCGACGGAGAGCAGCCCGCCGAGGAGCCCGCGGGCGGCGTGGGGGCGCAGCTCGGCCAGGAGCCGGCCGCGGCGGACGGCGAGGGCGCGGGCGGGGATGGCGAGCCCTTCGAGGAGCATCAGCCAGGCGATGTAGCCGAGGGGGGTGCCGGAGGCGCGGACGCCGAGGCCGTCGACGACGGTGTAGGCGGCGATGGCCAGGCCGGTGGCCAGGGCGGCGCCGACGGCCGCCCAGTGGGGGCGGGTGCCGGAGCCGCGGATGCCCCACAGGGCGAGGCCGACGAGCCCCGCGGAGGCGACGGCCACGCCGGCGAGCTGCCAGCCGTCGGGGACCTCTCCGGCGAAGAGGGCGGCGAAGGCGGTGACGGCGAGCGGCGCGGAGCCGCGGGCGATCGGGTACATCTGGCCGAAGTCGCCGAGGGTGAACGAGCGCATGAGCAGCAGCTGGTAGACGACGTGCACGGCCGCGGAGGCGAGCAGGTAGGGCCAGGCTTCGGCGGCGGGCAGCGGGGTGAACGGCAGCAGGGCCGCTCCGCAGAGCGCCCCGCCGCCGCCGACGAGGGTGAAGGCGAGCAGCTGGTCCCGGATGCCGTGGGCGATGGCGTTCCAGCTCGCGTGGGTGACGGCGGCCATGAGGACGGCCGCGGCGACCAGTGGGGTCATCGGGCGTGCCCGCGCGGGCGGTCGGGGGTGCTCATGGGCGCGACGCTAGCGCTGGTTGCATGGGGCACGCTGTTGTGTCCGTCACCCGGTCCTTGTTCTTCCGGGCCCCGGCGCCCGGGCCTCTGTCATCCCGCGCGCAGGACCGCCGCGACGACCGGGCCCGCGGAGTCGCCGCCGTGGCCGCCCTGGGGGACGACCGCGGCCGCGGCCACGTCGCCGCGGTAGCCGGTGAACCAGCTGTTGGGCTTGTTCTGGTTGTCGATCTCGGCGGAGCCGGTCTTCGCGCCGATGTCGGAGCCGAGGCCGGCCATGGCGCGGGCGCCCGTTCCGGAGGTGGCGGTGAGCCGCATCATCGAGCGGAGCTGCCCGGCGACGCCGGCGGGCAGCGGGCGGGCGGCGCGGGCGAGTTCGCGGTCGTCGACGGAGGGGGCGACGAGGTAGGGCTGGTGGAAGGAGCCGGCGCGGACGGTGGCGGCGACGGAGGCGATGTTCAGCGGGGACATCTGGACGCGGCCCTGGCCGATCATCGCGGCGGCCTTCCCGGCGCCGGAGTCGGTGGGCACGCTGCCGTCGAAGCTGGCCACCCCGGTCTTCCACTCCAGGCCGAGGCCGAAGACGTCCTTGGCCTCGGCGGCGAGCGCGCCGTCGGCGACGGAGCCGGCCAGGGAGATGAAGGCGGTGTTGCAGGAGGCCGCGAAGTCCTGGGCGAAGGTGGCGCCGGGGTTCTCGCTCTCCTCCACGTTGTGGAACTTCATGCCGTAGGTGGCGTATTTGGGGCACGGCAGGGGCTTGGACGGGGCCGCCTTGCCTTGTTCCAGCAGCATCGCGGCGGTGACGATCTTCATGGTGGAGCCGGGCGGGGTCTGGCCGGAGAGCGCCGGGTTGAACTCGGTCTTGCGGGAGTTGGCGATCGCCAGGATCTCGCCGGTGCTGGGCTTGACCGCGACCACCGACGCGTCGGTGTGCTTCTCGACGGCCGTCTCGGCGGCGCGCTGCACGCCCGCGTCGAGGGTGGTGCGCAGTTCGGCGGGTCTGCCCTTGGATATCTCGTGCAGGACCTTGGGTTCGGCGGACATCCCGTCGGGGCGGGCGGCGCGCACCTCGACGGCGGCCCGGCCCCCGGCCTTCTCGCCGAACCGGCGGCGCAGCTCGGGCAGGACGGGGCCGAGGGAGGGGTAGTCCTTGGGGTCGAGCTTGGTGCCGTTGCGGTCGACGGCGGTGATCTCCGGGGCGGTGCCGGCTGCGGTCGTGAGCGTCTCGCCGGTCCCGAGCTGCGGGTGGATCACCGTGGGCTGCCAGTCGACGAGGGCCTGGCCGCTGGTCTGGCCGCGGACGACGGCGAGTGAGGACTCGTAGGTCCAGGTGGAGCGCTGTTCGCCGAGGCTGATCTCGGCGGTGGCGGTGAAGGGGACCTTCGCGCCGGTGGCGGTGCCGGGCTTGAGTGTCACCTTCTCGACGTGGGCGGTTCCGCGGTAGCCGGTGAGGGCGGTGGTGGCCGCCTGCACGTTGTCGGTCAGGGC
The DNA here is from genome assembly GCF_040646215.1 of Streptomyces sp. NPDC046215. Classification (NCBI taxonomy): domain Bacteria; kingdom Bacillati; phylum Actinomycetota; class Actinomycetes; order Kitasatosporales; family Streptomycetaceae; genus Streptomyces; species Streptomyces sp. NPDC046215. The sequence continues at coordinate 7,484 of NZ_JBEYZW010000086.1, forward strand.
GGCGGCCTTCGCGGTGTCGCCGGCCTGCCAGGCCGCGAGGAAGTCGCGGGCGGTCTTGTCGATCTCCTTTGACGTCGGGGGGCCGGTCCGGGCGGGTGCCGGGTCGGCGTGCGCGGCGTCGGTGTCGGTGACGGCGTTCACCAGGTTGTACGCGCCCAGTCCGGCGGTCCCCACCACCGCGGCCGCCGCCACTCCCATCGCGATCTTTGCACTCTTGTGCATGGGTCAGCCCCCTCCAGTTCCCCCACCGGTTTTAATCGGTTGATTAAAACCCCGTCCGGCACTGTACGGGACAGCGGTGACAGAGGGGACTGAATTGGCCGGAACCTGCTGTTCGGATGTGAGACTGCGTCAGGTCCGGTGCGGGGACCTCAGATCCACGAGTCGAACCACATCCGGTTGCGCCAGGCGTCCATCGAGATCGGATGGCCGGTGTAGAGGGGGAAGAAGTAGATGAAGTTCCACGCGATGAGCAGCACCAGCGTGCCCGCGCCGACCGCGCCCAGCACCCGGCGCCGCTCCGGGGACCCCGGCGGCCCCAGGATCGCCCCGATCATCATGGCCACCGCCAGGCACAGGAACGGCACGAACACCACGGCGTAGAAGACGAAGATCGTCCGCTCCTGCCACAGGAACCACGGCAGGTAGCCCGCCGCGACCCCGCACAGCACCGCGCCCGCCCGCCAGTCGCGCCGCAGGCCCCACCGGTAGAGCAGGTATACGAGCGCGAAGCAGGCCGCCCACCACAGCAGCGGGGTGCCCAGGGCCAGGACCTCGCGGGCGCACTTGTCGGCCGCGTCCTTCGGGCAGCCGTCCCGGCCGGGCTGCGGGGACTCGTAGAAGTACGAGACCGGGCGGGCCTGCACCAGCCAGCTCCACGGGTTGGACTGGTAGGTGTGCGCCGAGGAGAGGTTGGTGTTGAAGTTCCACACGTCGTGCTCGTACTTCCACAGGCTGCGCAGCGGGTTGAGGACGCCCGCCAGGAAGCCGTCGGGGCTGTGGCCGCCCTCGGTCTCCGCCCAGTGCCGGTAGTAGCCGCTGTGCTGCCAGCCGTCCTTCTCGCTGTAGGTGCCGCTCTTGGCGAACCAGCCGGACCAGGACGCCAGGTAGACGCCCGCGGCCACCGGCACCGTCGACAAGAACGCCCACGGCGCGTCGCGGCGCAGCGCGGCCAGGGCCGGGCGCCGGGCGCCGGCCGCCCGGCGGGCCCCCATGTCCCACAGGACCAGCAGCAGCCCGAACGCCGCCAGGTAGACCACGCCGTTCCACTTGGTGGCGCACGCCAGCCCCAGGAACACCCCGGCCGCGAGCCGCCACGGCCGCCATCCCAGCCCGAGCCGGCCGGCCACGGCGTCGTCGGGCCGCGCGGCGCCGTCGCCGTCGACGGGCAGCGCCGCCGCCAGGCGGGCCCGCGCCGTGTCCCGGTCGACCAGCACGCAGCCGAACGCCGCCAGCACGAAGAACACCAGGACGGAGTCGAGCAGCGCCGTCCGGCTCATCACGTAGTGCAGGCCGTCCACCGCGAGCAGGGCGCCCGCGAGGCAGCCCAGGAACGTGGAGCGGAACAGCCGCCGGCCGATGCGGCACAGCATGAGCACGCTGAGCGTGCCGAGCACCGCGACGGCGAAGCGCCAGCCGAACGGGTTCAGCCCGTACAGCCACTCGCCGATGCCGATGACCCACTTGCCGACCGGTGGGTGGACCACGAAGTCGGCGCCGTCGGTAAGGGGGGTGCGGCCGTCGATGATCTGGTCGTTGGCGTCGGTGGGCCACTTCGCCTCGTACCCGAACTGCCACAGGGCCCAGGCGTCCTTGGCGTAGTACGTCTCGTCGAATATCACCGCCTTGGGGCTGCCCAGGTGCCAGAAGCGGATCAGCCCGGCGAAGAGGGTGACGAGCAGCGGCCCCGTCCACCCCGACCAGCGCGCCCACAGCGCGGCCCGCGCCGGGCCCGCGCCCAGCGCCTCCCACACCCGCGTTCCCGGCTCGGGGAACGGCGGGACGAGCCGCTCCCGCACATCCGGCTGCGGCCTCACCGCGTAGCCGAACCGGCGGAGCCGGCGCTGCCACGGTGGCTGCTGCTCGTCCGCCGTCGGGCCCTGTCGTGCGGGGGTCGCGGTGTCACTGGTCACCGCGCCATCGTAGGGAACGAGCCTGTGCGAGTCCCGGGTGCACCGCCAGGGGCGCGCGCTCCCCCGGGCGGCGGGCCGGACGGGGCCGGGCCGCCGCGGCGCCCCTCACCCCTGTGTCACTCCTGCAGCACCGACAGCGTGTTCCCCGCCGGGTCGGTGAACCAGGCGATCGGCGGGCCCTCCTGCCGGAAGACGCCCTTCTCGTCCTGGCTGAATTCGGGGTAGCGCTCGAAGGTCACCCCGCGCGCGGCCAGCTCGTCCACGGCCCGGTCGATGTCGGGGACCGGGAAATTGAGGACGGTGAAGGACGCCGGGACGTGATCGGCCTTGGGGTACACCAGGATCTTCGTGCCGCCCTCGATGTGCAGGGTCAGCATCCCGTACTCCTCGGTGACGCGCAGGCCGAGCGTCTGCCCGTAGAACTCCTGGGCCCGCGGCACGTCGTCCACGGAGAAACCGCTGAACGCCTTGGTGGTGGTGAACATGCTCACGCTCCTCTGCCCGGTGACTGACGGCCGTACCGAGTCTTCAGGGCGGGCGGGGGAACGGCCCGCCGGACGGGCCGTTCGGGGGCTTCACTGTTCGGGGCCTCCACCGTTCGGGGACCTTCACCGTTCGGGGCCTCACAGGAGGGACAGCAGGGCGGCGAAGCGCGCGTTGCTGGGGCGGGCGGCCGCGGCGCCGACGGTGGCCTCCCACCGGCGGCAGTGCGCGGCGACGAACGCGGCCAGCGCCTCGGGGCGCGCCGACGCCCAGCTGGGGAACCTGGCCGCCCACGCCAGGACCTCGGCGCGGGGGCAGTCGGCCTCCATCAGCCGTACGGCCGTGTACGCGACGTCGACCCAGGCGGGGCCGAGGGCGGGGGTGGCCCAGTCGACGAGGTAGGCGCGGCGGTCGGTGACCATGAGGTTGTGGGGGTTGGTGTCCGTGTGGAGGAGCGCTTCCCCGCGCAGGAGCTCCCGGGTGCCGGCGGCGAGGAAGCGGGCCCAGCGGTCCTCGAAGCGCGGCACGGTGACCGTGCGCGGGGAGGGCAGGTCCTGGGCGGCCAGGAGGGCGTCGGCGACCAGCGGCAGGTCGGTGGAGCCGGGTGAGAGGTCCGCGTGCCGCCCGTCTATGTGCTCGAAGCCGAGCAGTTCCCAGCCGCCGGCCACGACGCGCCACCGCAGGCCGGGGCCCACGCCCCGGACGTAGCGGTTGATGGCCGCTTCCCAGCGCTGTCCCTCGCGGGCCTCGGCGTGGTCGAGGGGCACGCCCTTGACGAACACCGTGCCCTGGGCGGTCGTCAGGCTCGCCGCGGTGGCGCAGGTCAGGCCGTGGGGTATGGGGTGCGCGGCGACGACCGGCCCGGTACGGGCCTCGACGGCCGCCCGCACGGGGCGGGGCAGGCCGTGCCAGCCGGTACGAGGCACCCTTGATCCCCTCCCTCGGTGGGCAGGGGCGCTGTCGGAAACCCCTACCCACGGTGGGACAGGTTACTGCTGGGTGGCTCCGCACTTGCGGCACCGGGTGGCACCGCTCCACAGGACCCAGTCGTGTCCGCATCCGTCGTCGTTCATCGTGTTCCCCTCGTGCGTGCCGGTCTCCGGTCCGCCGGCCGTGGCGGGACCGCACTCGGAGAGGAAGACCGTCCCGGGGCCGCGCCGCGTTGCCTGGTGCCCCCGAAAGGCCGCCGACACGCCGTCAAACGGCGACTTTTTCCTGCTCCTCCTCGTCCTCCTCCAGCAGGCGGGCGGCCATCGTGTCCAGGGCGCGGTCGAGGAGGGCGCGGTCGGCGGGGTCGGTGATGTCCCAGTCGTCCAGGCGGGCGGCGAGCCAGGACCGCCAGGCCGCGCGCAGCCGGGCGATCTCGGCCTCGCCCGCCGGGGTGAGCGTGAGGCCGTCACCGTCGCGGCGGGCGAGGCCGGCCTCGACGACGCGGGCGAAGGCCGGTGCGAGGACTTCGGCGGGCACCCGGTGGGCGGCGGCCACCGCGGCCGGGTCGGCGGCGCCGCGGACGCGCAGCCGCCAGTGGATCTGGCCGAGCGTCCACGCCTCGGCGGGCCCGAGGGGGCTGTCGGAGGCGGCGAGGACCTGCCGGGTGACGGGCCCCTGCGCCCGGCGCAGGACGCTCGCGACGGCCCGTTCCAGCTGCCGTGCCGCTTCCGCGGAGTCGGGTGCCGAAAAGCCCTCGCCCATGTCGGAGGCCCCGGCCCGGGCGCTGTCGCGCAGCGGTACCTCCTTGAGGAACCAGGCGGCGGCGAAGCCCGCGAGGGCGACGGGCACGACCCACAGGAAAACGAAGTTGATGGTCTGCGCGTAGGCGTCGATGACGGGCGCGGCCTGGGCGGGCGTCAGCTGCTTCAGCCCCGCGGGGCTCTGCACGGCGGCGGGCGGCACCTCGGGGTGGCCGGCGAGGGCCTCTTCGAGGTTGGGCCGGAGCCTGCTGCTGTAGAGGGTGCCGAAGATGGCGGTGCCGAAGGAGCTGCCGAGGGTGCGGAAGAACGTCACGCCCGAGGTGGCGGTGCCCAGTTCGTGGTAGGAGACGGTGTTCTGCACGGCGATGGTCAGCACCTGCATGGCCAGGCCGATGCCCACGCCGAGCACGAACATGTGGAGCGACTCCAGCCACGGACCGGTGGCCGCGCCCATGGTCGACATCAGGAACAGGCCGAGCGCCATCACGGCCGAGCCGGCGATGGGGAAGAAGCGGTAGCGGCCGGTGCGGCTGACGACGATGCCGGAGAGCATGGACGCGCCCAGCAGCCCGGCGACCATCGGCAGCGCGCGCACGCCCGACATGGTGGCCGACACCCCGTCGACGAACTGCAGGTACGTCGGCAGGTACGTCATCGCGCCGAGCATCGCGAAGCCGACGATGAAGCTGAGCACCGAGCAGACGACGAAGACGGGGTTGCGGAAGAGGTGCATGGGCAGCATGGGTTCCTTCGCCCGCTGCTCCACCAGGACGAACGCCGCCAGCAGCGCGAGCGAGGCGAGGAACAGGCCGATGATGACGGCCGACCCCCACGGGTACTCGGTGCCGCCCCACTCCAGGCCGAGGACGAGCCCGGAGGCGCCGAGCGCCACCAGGACGATGCCCAGGTAGTCGATGACGGGGCGTACCGCCGAACGGACCACCGGGATGGTGCGCGCCGCCATGATCACCATGACGATCGCGACGGGCACGTTGACGTAGAAGCACCAGCGCCAGGTGGCGTGGTCGGTGAAGATCCCGCCGAGCGTGGGGCCGACGACCGTGGTCACGCCGAAGACGGCGCCGAGCGCGCCCTGGTACTTGCCGCGTTCGCGCAGCGGGATGACGTCGGCGATCAGCGCCATCGCGGTGACCATCAATCCGCCGCCGCCGATGCCCTGGACGGCGCGGGCGGCGATGAGCATCAGCATGGAGTTGGCCGCGCCGGCGAAGACCGAGCCGCCGACGAAGACGACGGCGCTGAGCTGGAAGACGACCTTCCGGCCGAAGAGGTCGCCGAACTTGCCGACCAGGACGGTGGAGACCGTCTCCGCCAGCAGGTAGGAGGTGACCACCCAGGCCATGTGCCCGCCGCCGCCGAGGTCCGCGACGATGGTCGGCAGGGCGGTGGAGACGATGGTCTGGTCGAGGGCCGCCAGCAGCATGCCGAGCACGATGGTGACGAAGACCAGGTTGGTGCGGCGGCGGCTGAGCACGGGCGGGGCGGCGGGGACGTCCGCCGTGGGCGCGGTGGCCGTGGTCATCGTGGCTTTACCTCCCGAAGCCGCCCGGAGTCTCCCGAAGCTCAGCATTCGGGCAGACGACCGCTCCCGCCACCGCTGGCGGCGCGCGGGTGAGCCAGGGGCGTGCAGAAGCGGTGCACACGCTCTTGCGAAGTCTTCGCAAGTCGCGCCTACTATCAGGCAGTTCTCTTGAATTCTCCGATGAACACACCATTCGGCAGATGCGGAGCCCGGCCATGCACGTGCCCGACGGTTTCATCGATGCGCCGGTGTCCGTGGCCGCCGGGGCCGCCGCCGCCGCGGCCGTCGCGGTGGCCCTGCGGGGCGCCCGGCGCGAGCTCGGCGGCGTCTGCGCCGCGTCCTCCCCGGCCCCCGCGTCCGCCGACCGCGTCGCCCCGCTCGCCGGGCTCGTCGCCGCCTTCGTCTTCGCCGTCCAGATGCTGAACTTCCCCGTCGCGGCGGGCACCAGCGGCCATCTGCTCGGCGGGGCGCTGGCCGCGGTCCTCGTCGGCCCGTACACCGGCGTGCTGTGCATATCCGTCGTCCTGCTGATGCAGGGCCTCCTCTTCGCGGACGGCGGGCTCACCGCCCTCGGCGTCAACATCACCGTCATGGGCGTCGTCACCACCCTGGTGGCGTACGGCGTCTTCCGCGCCCTGGTGGCCGTCCTGCCGCGCCGCGGGCCCGCCGTCACCGCCGCGTCCTTCGTCGCCGCGCTGGTGTCCGTGCCCGCCGCGGCCTGCGCGTTCACCCTCATTTACGCCCTGGGGGGCACCACCGACGTGCCGCTCGGCAAGGTCTTCGCGGCGATGGTCGGCGTCCACACCCTCATCGGCTTCGGCGAGGCGGTCATCACCGCGCTGACCGTGAGCGCCGTCCTGGCCGTCCGCCCCGACCTGGTGCACGGCGCGCGCGGCATGAGCGCACCCCTGGAGCTGCGCACCGCGCGCCGGGCGCCCGGCGCGGGCCCCTCCGCCCCGCGCTCCCCGGCCGGTTCCCTCGCGGCCCTGGAGCGCGACGCCCCGCTCGCCGGCCTCGTCAAGGGCGCCACCGCCCCTGGCCCCGGCCCCTGGCAGGGCCCGCCGGCCCCGCCAGCCGGGAAGGCGCCCCGCTCCGTCCGGCGCCTGTGGCTCGCCGGGCTGGCCGCCGCCCTGCTCTGCGCGGGCGGCGTCAGCTACTACGCCTCGACCAGCCCCGACGGCCTGGAGAAGGTCGCCCACGACAAGGGCCTCGACAGCAAGGAGGAGGAGCACGCCGCCAAGGGCTCCCCCCTCGCCGACTACCAGGTCAAGGACGTGGCGGACGAGCGGATCTCCGGCGGCCTCGCCGGGGTGATCGGCGTCGGGGCGACCCTCGCCGCCGGCACGGGCGTCTTCGTCGTGGTGCGCCGCCGCCGCACCAGGGCGGCCGCGCCCGAGAAGGCCCCGGCCACCGGGACGGCCTGAGGTGGGGGCGGGCCACGGGGGAGCCCACCGGCTCTACGTGCGCCGCCGCTCACCGGTGCACGCCCTGCCCGCGCACTGCAAGCTCGTCGCCGTGCTGTGCTTCGTCCTGGCGGTGGTCTCCACTCCGCGCGAGGCCGTCCCCGTCTTCGGCGGGTACGCGCTGCTGCTCACCGCCGTCACCGCCGTCGCCCGGGTGCCGGCCGAGGTGGTGCTGGGCAGGCTGCTGATCGAGGTGCCCTTCGTGGCCTTCGCCCTGCTGATGCCGTTCGTGGCCGAGGGGGCTCGGGTGGACGTCCTCGGGCTGTCCCTCAGCGAGTCCGGCCTGTGGGGCGCCTGGAACATCCTCGCCAAGGGCACCCTCGGCGTCGCCGCGTCCGTCCTGCTGGCCGCCACCACCGATCTGCGGTCCCTGCTGCTGGGGCTGCAGCGGCTGCGGCTGCCGCCGCTGCTCGTCCAGATCGCGTCGTTCATGATCCGCTACGGGGACGTCATCACGGACGAGATGCGGCGCATGCGCGTCGCCCGCGAGTCCCGCGGCTTCACCGCGCGCGGCCCCCGCCACTGGGGGGTGCTGGCGAGGACCGCCGGGGCGCTGTTCATCCGCTCCTACGAGCGCGGGGAACGGGTGCACCTGGCGATGCTCAGCCGGGGGTACGCGGGCGTCATGCCCGTGATCGACGAGGTGACCGCCACCCGGGCCCAGTGGGCCCGGGCCGCCGCCCTGCCGCTGGCCGCCCTCGCGGTCCGCCTGACCGGATGGACCCTGCCATGACTCCCCCTCCTTCCCTTGAGGTGTACGGGCTGGCCTTCGCCTACCCGGACGGCCACCAGGCCCTCTTCGGCGTCGACCTCACCGTCGCCCGCGGCGAGCGCGTCGCCCTCCTCGGCCCCAACGGCGCGGGCAAGACCACGCTCGTCCTGCACCTCAACGGCATCCTCGGCGGCGGCATGGGCAGCGTGAAGGTCGGCGGGCTGCCGGTGGAGAAGCGGCACCTCGCCGAGATCCGCCGCCGCGTCGGCATCGTCTTCCAGGACCCCGACGACCAGCTGTTCATGCCCACCGTCCGCGAGGACGTCGCCTTCGGCCCGGCCGCGGCGGGCCTGCGCGGACCCCGTCTGGCGGCGCGCGTGGCCCGGGCGCTGGAGCAGGTGGGCATGGCGGCCTTCGCGGACCGGCCCCCGCACCACCTCTCCTTCGGGCAGCGGCGGCGGGTGGCGGTGGCGACCGTCCTCGCCATGGAGCCCGAGATCCTCGTGCTGGACGAGCCCTCCTCCAACCTCGACCCGGCCTCGCGCCGCGAGCTCGCCGACATCCTCCGCTCCCTCGGCGTCACCGTGCTGATGGTCACCCACGACCTGCCGTACGCGCTGGAGCTGTGCCCGCGCGCGGTCGTGCTCGGCGACGGCGTCATCACCGCCGACGGCCCCACCGGGGAGCTGCTGGCCGACGAGGAGCTGATGCGCGCGCACCGCCTGGAGCTGCCGTTCGGCTTCGACCCGCGCTCGGTGCCGCTCCCGCGGGGATAGCGTGTACGGAACCGACGGTTCCGGGGGAGGTCCCAGGCCGCCTCCGGGGCACCCGGTCTCCGCGCACCGCTGGTCGCGTTGCACCATGGTGGATGGATTTGTAGCGATCGGCACAGTGGGAGCAGGGGAACAACAGTGGTGGACGTCCAGGGCACGGTGGCGGACGGTTTCGAACCGGTCCGGGACGCCTTCGCGGAGAACTTCGCCCGGCGCGGGGAACGCGGCGGCGCCGTCGCCGTCTACCGCGACGGGCACAAGGTCGTCGACCTGTGGGGCGGCGCCCGGCACGCCGACGGCGACCCGGCCCCCTGGACGCGGGACACCGCGCAGGTCGTCCGGTCCGCCACCAAGGGCGTCGCCGCCTCCGTCCTGCTCCTGCTGCACCAGCGCGGACAGGTCGACCTGGACGCGCCCGTCGGCACGTACTGGCCCGAGTTCAAGGCGAACGGCAAGGAGCGCGTCCTCGTCCGCCACCTGCTCTCGCACCGGGCCGGGCTGCCCGTCCTCGACACGCCCCTGTCCCCCGCCGAGGCCGTCGACGGGGTCAGCGGCCCCGCCGCCGTCGCCGCCCAGGCCCCCGCCTGGGACCCGGGCACGGCCCACGGCTACCACGCCCAGACCTACAGCTGGCTGCTGACGGAGCTGGTCCGGCGCATCACCGGGCGCACCATCGGCGACTGGGTCGCGGAGGAGATAGCCCGGCCTCTCGGCGCGGACCTGTGGATCGGTCTCCCGGACGCCGAGCGGGACCGCGTCGGCCGCATCGCCGACATCGAGCCGCCCGCCGGGGCCGCCGCCCAGGGCCTGCGGCTGCGGCCGAAGAAGTCCGTCTCGGACGCCTACGCCGACCCCGGCTCCCTCACCCGCCGGGCGTTCGCCGCGATCTCTCCCCCGGCCGACGAGAACGACCCGGCCTACCGGGCCGCCCAGCTGCCCGCGTCCGCCGGCATCGCCACGGCGGACGGCCTGGCGCGCTTCTACGCCTCGCTGACCGGCGCGGTGGACGGCGGCCGGCGCCTCTTCGCGCCCGCGACCCTCACCCTGGCCCGCACGGAGGAGTCCGCGGGCCCGGACCGCGTCCTGGTGGTGAACACCCGCTTCGGCCTCGGCTTCATGCTCCACGGCCCGGCCTCGCCCCTGCTGGCCCCCGGCTCGTTCGGCCACCCCGGGCGCGGCGGCTCGCTGGCCTTCGGCGACCCGGAGTCGGGCATCGCCTTCGGGTACGTCACCAACGGCATGCAGAAGAACGTCACCGCGGACCCGCGGGCGCAGGCGCTGGTCCGCGCGGTTGCCAGGTCGCTGGCCGGGTAGTGCTTGCCGCATGGCACGGTTCGAGGGCTACGCGGTTCTTGTCACGGGCGCCGGCCGGGGCATCGGCGAGGCCACGGCGCGGCGGCTCGCCTCCGAGGGCGCCCGGGTGCTCGTCACCGATCTGGACGGCGAACGGGCGGAGGGGACGGCCGCGGGCCTGCGCGCCTCGGGTCTGACCGCGGAGGCCGCGGCGTGCGACGTCGGCGACCGGGCGGCGGTCGAGGCGGCGGTGGCCACGGCCGTGGCCCGCTTCGGCCGGCTGGACGTGCTGGTCAACAACGCCCTCTCCTGCCACCCGGACGCCCCCTTGATCGAGGACCAGCCGGACGACACCTGGCTGCGGGACCTCGACGTCACCCTCACCGGCGCCTTCCGCTGCGTGCGGGCGGCGATGCCGCACCTGGCCGCCGCCGGCGGGCGCGGCGCGATCGTCAACATCGGCTCGGTCAACGGCGAGCAGGACTTCGGCAACCACGCGTACAGCGCCGCGAAGGCGGGCCTGGCGAGCCTGACGCGCACCCTGGCGGGCCACTGCGCCCCGCGCGGCGTCCGCGTCAACCTCGTCGCGCCCGGCACGGTCGACACCCCCAACTGGGCCGGCCGCCCGGAGGTCCTGGAGCGGGCCGCACCGCTGTACCCGCTGGGCCGGGTGGGCCGCCCGGAGGACGTCGCGGCGGCGGTGGCCTTCCTGGCCTCCGCGGACGCGTCGTGGATCACCGGGGTGACGCTGCCGGTGGACGGCGGGATCCTCAGCGGCAACGTGGGGTGGCGGCGGGCGGTGACGGAGAGCGGGGCGGACCGGGGCTGAGCATCAGGGCGACGCAGGCCGGCTTGAGCATCGGGGCGGCGCGGGCCGTCAACGAAAGGCGCGCCCGGGCCCGAGCCGTCAGCGCCCGCTCAGGGCCGTGCCGACCAGCGCCAGCACCTCCTCGTCGGACAGCCCCAGCGCCCGGGCCTCGGCGACCAGCTCCCGCACCCGCCCGACGAGGTCGGCGCGGGACGGCCCGGCGCCGCCGGCGACCACGGCTCCCCGGCCGCGGCGCAGCTCGATCAGCCCCTCGTCGCGGAGCTGCTGGTAGCCGCGCAGCACCGTGTGCATGTTGACGCCGAGGGACTTCGCGACCTCGCGCGCGGGCGGCAGGCGTTCGCCGGCGCGTACCGAGCCGTCGGCGAGGGCGCCGCGCACGGACCCGGCGATCTGTTCGGCCAGCGGGACGGGCGAGGAGGGATCGGCACGGAACAGCACGTCAGCCTCCGGCGGTGCGTTCGCGGTCGGCCAGGGTGTTGAGCAGCGCGGCGGCCGTGCCCGCGTCGTCGACGGTGACGACGAACTCGCTGCCGGTCGCCAGGCGCGCCGCTATCGCCGGACCGGAGCGCAGCACGACGCCGCTCGCCCCCGGGCGGACGCGATACCCCCAGCCGCCGAAGTCGCGCAGGGCGCGGACGTCGCGGTGGGTGACCTCGGTGATCCGCTCCAGCGGGACGTTGAGGCGCGGCCACGGCAGGAGGACGGGGGCGACGGTGATGCCGCGCCGGTCGGCGGTCACGCGGGCGCCGGTCAGCAGGGTCAGGAGCGCGCCGGTCACCAGGGGCAGGACGGCGGTGGCCCAGCCGGACATGACGCCGGTGACCACACCGATGCCGAGGACGCCCAGGCCGGTGGCGGGCAGGGCCCGGGATCCGGCGACGCGCGTCCAGGCGGCGCTCTCGGTGTCGGCGAGGTCGAGCCGTTCGGCATGACCGGGGAGCGCTTCGGCGGCTTCGGCCACCGGGCTCTTCCCGCAGACCGGCCAGCCCACGGCCGCGTAGAGCACCCCGGCGCCGAAGCCGGCGGCCGCCTGGAGGCCGGGGAGGGTCACGTGGGCGGCGTCGGCCGCGCCGGCGTTGGCCAGGAGCAGGGCTGTGATGATCCATCCCATGACGACGGCGGCTCCGCCGACGAGCACGGCGAGGACGCGCTGGGCGTCGGGGTTGTTCCGCGCCCAGTGGGTGACGAGCCCGAACAGCACCCCGCCGCCGAGCAGCAGGCCGAGCGAGACGGCGAGGAAGGAGCCGTGCCCGCTGAACCCGTCGGCGGTCCCGCCGGGCCCGATGTGCGCGGCGAGCGGATCGGGCAGCCGGTCCCGCACGGAGAGGTAGACCAGGAGCACGGTGAGGGCGGCGAGGGGGTAGGGGAGGGCGGCTACGAGGGTGCGGCGCGGGGTGAGGAGGGGGGTCGGGGCGTGCGGGTCACGGGACATGGAACACCTCCAGTTGTTTGCATCGTAATAGAACAACTGGAGGTGAAGTCCAGCACTGCTTCGCCTCAGAGGCGGAACTCAGCCTTGGCGCGCACCACCTAGCGGACGCGGGCGGTCAGCTCCCGGCCACCACCGGACGGCGCGGCGACGTCTCATCCGGCTGACCGTCGGGGACCGACCGTCGGGCCCCTCGCGTGATCAGCCGCCACCCGCCCGGAAGCCCCCCGCGGAAGCGGATCAGGTGTCCACCGTCACGTCACCCGCCCCGCCCCCGTCCGGGATGATGGACGCATGCGGATCATGTTCGTCGGCGACTCGATGACGATCGGTAGCGCCGGTGACCACACGTGGCGCTACCGCATGTGGCAACACCTCAACGCCTCCTACGGCGGGCCCTACAGAATCGTCGGGCCGCGCACCGAGCTCTACGAGCCGGGCGCCGGCGCCCCCGTCTCGCTCGACTACGCCGACCCCGGGTTCCCCGAGCGGGCCCGCGCGCACCTCGCCGGGTGGGGCGAGGGGTGGCTGCACATGGCGCCGCTGGCCGAGGACGCCGTCCGGGCCGGGAAGGCCGACACGCTGCTGATCTCGCTCGGCCTCATCGACCTCGGCTTCTACACCAACGCCGAGCAGACCGCCGGGAACGTCCACGCCTTCCTCGCCGCTGCCCGCGCGGCCAATCCGCGGGTGCGGGCGGTGCTGATGCCGGTCATCCCCAACATCCGGGCGTTCACCGACCCCGACTTCGCCGGCGAGTGCACGCGGTTCAACGAACTGCTGGCCAAGGCCGTGGCCGACCTCGACCGGCCCGGCTCGCCGCTGCTGCTGGCCTCCCAGCCTGCGGGCTGGGACATCGACCGCGACACCTACGACGGCACCCACCCCAACGCCGCCGGCGAGCACCGCATCGCGGCCTCGTTCGCCGACGCGATGCACCAGGCGTGGGACGTGGGCGGCCCGTACGCCCTGCCCCGGCTCTGACGCGCCGGGCCGCACCCTTGCTTCGGGCGGCCCGGGGGCGTTGGCTAGGGCGGCATGGAGTACACGCAGCTCGGACGCACGGGCCTCAGGGTCAGCCGGATCGTACTGGGGACGATGAACTTCGGGCCCCGCACGGACGAGGCCGACAGCCACACCATCATGGACGCCGCTCTCGCCGAGGGCGTCAACTTCTTCGACACCGCCAACGTCTACGGCCAGAGCGCGGGCAAGGGCCGCACCGAGGAGATCATCGGGGCGTGGTTCGCCCGGGGCGGCGGGCGGCGCGAGAAGGTCGTCCTCGCCACCAAGGTCTTCGGCGGCCTGCACGCGGACGGCGAGCCGTGGCCCAACCACGACCGCCTGTCCGCCGCCAACATCCGCCGCTCGGTGGACGCCAGCCTCCAGCGGCTGCGGACCGACCACATCGACGTGTACCAGTTCCACCACGTGGACCGGGCGACGCCGTGGGACGAGATCTGGCAGGCCGTCGACGTCCTCGTCCAGCAGGGCAAGATCCTCTACGCGGGCTCCTCCAACCACGCCGGCTGGCACATCGCCCAGGCCAACGAGGCCGCGCGCCGGCGCCGCTCGCTGGGGCTGGTGAGCGAGCAGTGCCTGTACAACCTGGCGGAGCGGCGCGCCGAGATGGAGGTCATCCCGGCCGCCGAGGCGTACGGGCTCGGGGTCATCCCCTGGGGGCCACTGCACGGCGGGCTGCTGGGCGGGGCGATCCGCCGGGAGCGGGAGGGCGGCGGCGGCCGGTCGGCGGACGCGCTGGCGAGCTCCTCGGTGCGCGAGCAGGTGCAGGCGTACGAGGACCTGCTCGACAAGCACGGGATGGCGCCCGGTGAGGTGGCGCTGGCCTGGCTGCTGACCCGGCCGGGGGTGACGGGGCCGATCGTGGGGCCGCGGACGGCCGGGCAGCTCGCGTCGGCGCTGCGCGCCGTCGAGCTGAAGCTGCCGGAGGACCTGCTGGCCGAGCTGGACGTGATCTTCCCCGGCCCGGGGCCGTCTCCGGAGGCGTTCGCCTGGTAGGCGCACCACCGCGGCGGAGCGGCGTCACTTCACCGCCGACACCACGGCGACGACGACGAGCATCACGGCGAGCACACCGGTCATGATCCGGTTCCTGGTCTTGGGGTCCACCCGTCGAGCGTAACCGCCCGAGTGGACTGCTCAGTGCCCCAGCCCCCACTCGGCGACCGTCTCGTAGCGGGGCCGCTCGCCGGGGACCCCGGAGGCGGGCAGTTTGCTGCGGACGAGCGCCAGCCGCTCCACGGTCCACGGCGCGCCCGAGAAACCGGCGAGGTGCTCCTCGTACGGGCGCAGGGGGACGGGGTCCGTGGCGCGGGCGAGGGTGAGGTGGGCGCGGAAGGGGTGCTTGCCGTCGGCCTCGACCCCGGCGCGGCGGGCCCCGGCCGCGGCGGAGCGGGCGAGGTCGCGCAGGGCCGTCCGGTCGCCGTCGGCGCCGATCCACAGGACGCGGTCGTCGAAGCGGCCGGCGCCGGCGAACCGCAGCTCGTGCGGCGGGTGCCGGTGCGCGGCGCGGGCCAGGCGCTCGGTGAGGGCGGGCAGCAGGGCCTCGTCGACCTCGCCGAGGAAGGCGAGGGTGAAGTGCCAGTCGGCGGGCGCGGTCCAGCGGAGCCGGCCGGCGCCCGGGAGGGAGCGCAGGGGGCCGACCGCCGAGGAGAGTTCGGCGACGGCGTCGGGCGGGGGCAGTACGGCGGCGAACAGACGCATGGGGTCAGTCTCGCGCGGATCGGCCCTGCCGTGCCCCGGCCGGCGGGAGGGCCGCCGGCCGGGGAGGGGTGCGGTTCACGCCGCGACGGTCACGGTGTTCTCCTGGTTCTCCCGCGGCACCGGCCGCCGGGGGACGAACGCCACGTGGGTGCGGCCCCGCCGCAGGTCGACCTTGAGCCGCAGCCCGCCGACGCGGGCCAGGACGAAGCCGACGGTGAGGGCCGCCAGCAGGGAGACGGCACCGCCCGCGAGGAAGCCGGTCCGCGCGCCGTAGACGTCGGTGACGTAGCCGACGAGGGGTGCGCCCAGCGGGGTGCCGCCCATGAAGACCATCATGAACAGGCTCATCACCCGGCCCCGCATCGCGGGGTCGGTGGCGAGCTGGAGGCTGGAGTTGGCGGTGACGTTGACCGTCAGGCCGACCATGCCGATCGGCACCAGCAGCGCCGCGAAGACCCAGAACTGGGGCGAGAGCGCGGCGGTGATCTCCAGCAGGCCGAAGGCCACGGCCGCCCCGACGAGCACGCGCAGCCGGGAGGTGCCGCGCCGGGCGGCGAGCAGCGCGCCCACCAGGGAGCCGGCCGCCATGAGGGTGTTGAGCAGGCCGTAGGTGCCGGCGCCGGCGTGGAAGACGTCGTTGACGAAGGCGGTCAGCCAGATGGGGAAGTTGAAGCCGAAGGTGCCGATGAAGCCGACGAGGACGATGGGCCAGAACAGGTCGGGGCGCCCGGCCACGTAGCGCAGGCCCTCGCGGAGCTGGCCCTTGCCGCGCGGCGCGCGCTCGGCCTTGTGGAGCTCGGCCGTGCGCATCAGCAGCAGGGCGGCGATGGGCGCGGCGAAGGACAGGCCGTTGAGGAGGAACGCCCAGCCGCTGCCGACGGCGGTGATCAGCACACCGGCGACGGCGGGGCCGACGAGGCGGGCGGACTGGAAGTTCGCGGAGTTCAGGCTGACGGCGTTGCGCAGGTCGTCCGGGCCGACCATCTCGGCGACGAACGCCTGGCGGACGGGGTTGTCGACGACCGTGACGAGGCCGAGGGCGAAGGCGATGAGGTAGACGTGCCAGACCTGGACGTGGCCGGAGAGGGTGAGGGCGGCGAGGGCGAGCCCGGTGACGGCCATCGCGGCCTGGGTGAACAGCAGCAGGCGCCGCTTGGGGTAGCGGTCGGCGATGACGCCGCCGTAGAGCCCGAGGAGCAGCATGGGCAGGAATTGCAGGGCCGTGGTGATGCCGACGGCGGCGGAGGAGCCGGTGATGCTGAGGACCAGCCAGTCCTGGGCGATGCGCTGCATCCACGTGCCGGTGTTGGAGACCACCTGGCCGGTGGCGAACAGCCGGTAGTTGCGGACCCGGAGCGAGCTGAAGGTGCCGCCCTTGGGCCGGGTCAGGGCGGTGGTGCGGGTGTCGTCGTCGGGGGTTTTCGGTGCGGGTGCGGAGTGTGCTCCGGGTCCCGTACTCAAAGTGGGTTCGCCTCCTCCTTGTGCCGTTCTTACAGGTGCGCGAGCTTCTCCAGGACGGGCGCGGCGGCGCGCAGCGTCGCCCAGTCGTCCTCGTCGAGCTGACCGACCAGTTCGGTGAGCCAGACGTTGCGCTTGCGCCGGCTCTCTTCGAGCATGGCCTCGGCCCGCTCCGTCTGGGTGACCACCTTCTGGCGGCGGTCCTCGGGGTGCGGCTCCAGCCGGACCAGGCCCTTGGCTTCGAGCAGGGCGACGATGCGGGTCATCGACGGGGGCTGCACGTGTTCCTTGCGGGCGAGCTCGCCGGGGGTGGCGGAGCCGCAGCCGGCGAGGGTGCCCAGCACCGACATCTCGGTGGGGCTGAGCGACTCGTCGACCCTCTGGTGCTTGAGCCGACGCGACAGACGCATGACACCGGAGCGCAGGGAGTTCACCGCGGCGGTGTCGACTTCAGAGCCAGGGTCCGACATGTTCCTTAGGTTAACTCATTACCCGGGCTAAATAAAGCGGAATAAAAAGGGGCGGCCGGGCCTTCGCCCGGCCGCCCCGCCGCGCCCCTCGGGGCACCGGCTGCTTCAGATCAGCACCCGCTACTTCACGCCCAGCACCTGCTCGATCGGGTCGAGGAGGAAGTAGACGAGGAAGCAGAGCCCGACCACGTTCAGCAGCCAGGGGATCTCCCGGGCCCGCCGGTCGGCGATGCGCAGCAGGATGAAGGCGAGGACGCCGAGGCCGATGCCGTTGGTGATCGAGTAGGTGAACGGCATCGAGATGATCGTCAGGAACGCCGGGACCGCGATGGTGAAGTCGCTCCAGTCGATCTCCTTGACGTTGGCCGCCATGATCAGGAAGCCGACGACGAGCAGCGCGGGGGTGGCGGCCTGCGAGGGGACGACGGTGGCCAGCGGGGTGAAGACCAGGGCCAGCAGGAACAGCCCGCCCGTCATCAGGTTCGCCAGGCCCGTGCGGGCGCCCTCGCCGACACCGGCCGTGGACTCCACGAAGCAGGTGTTGGCGGAGGCGGAGCCGAGGCCGCCCGCGGCGACGGCGACGCCGTCGACCATCAGGATCTTGCCCATGTTGGGCAGCTGGCCGTTCTCGTCCGTCAGCCCGGCCTCCTCGCCGACGCCGATGATCGTGCCCATCGCGTCGAAGAAGCCGGACAGCAGCACGGTGAAGACGAAGAGGCAGCCGGTCAGCAGGCCGACCTCGTGGAAGCCGCCGAAGAGGCTGATGTCACCGACGAGACCGAAGTCGGGGGCGCCGACGATGCTGTCCGGGACCTCGGGGATGCTCAGGCCCCACTGGGCGTCGGGGATGTCCGCGAGGGTGTTGATGACGATCGCGACGAAGGTCATCACGACGATGCCGATGAGGATCGCGCCCCGGGTCCGGCGGACGACCAGGATGAAGGTGAGCGCCAGGCCGATCGCGAAGACCAGCACCGGCCAGCCGTGCAGCTGGCCGCCCTGGCCGAGGCCGAGCGGCACGGTGGTGTGCGCGGCGTCGGGGTTGCGGGTGACGAAGCCGGAGTCCACCAGGCCGATCAGCGAGATGAACAGGCCGATGCCGATGGCGATGGCGCGCCGCAGCCCGCCGGGGATGGCGTCCATGACGCGCTGCCGCAGACCGGAGGCGACCAGGAGCATCAGCACCAGGCCGGCCAGGACGACCATGCCCATGGCGTCGGGCCAGCTCATCTTGGGGGCGAGCTGGAGCGAGACGACGGCGTTGATGCCGAGGCCGGCGGCGCAGGCGATCGGGACGTTGCCGATGGCGCCCATGAGGACGGTGCTGAGCCCGGCCATCAGCGCGGTGGCGGTGACCAGCTGGGCGTTGTCGAGCTGGTGCCCGAACTTGTCCTGACCGGCCCCGAGGATGATCGGGTTCAGTACGACGATGTACGCCATCGCAAAGAAGGTGGCCAGGCCACCGCGCAGCTCACGGGTGATCGACGAGCCCCGCTCGGTGATCCGGAAGTACCGGTCGAGGGGGCCCGCGGGCGGCGGCGTGGGGGACGGCGGCTGGGCGTCGACCGGGGAGGTGGCCGAGGAGGGCATACGGGACCTCAGTCGTACGGGCCTGGGGGGAGGCGAGGTGAGGAAAAACAGAAAATAAAAGATCTTGATTGGATGATCAAACAAAACCAGCCAGTCAGATCCGGTCCGATTCAGTATGAATAACCAAGCCCCGAATTGCTATCTCCGCGCGTAGACCCCTATGGGGCATGACCTCCGCCGCGGCGGGGCCGGACCTACGGACTACCCTTGCGCCATGACGAAGTGGACACCCAGACACGAGGCGCCCGAGCCCCTGGAGGGCAATGTCGTCGCCACCATCACCGGCGGCACCGCCCTGTGGTTCGTCCTCTTCCTCGTCCAGCTCCCCTTCTACGGCTGGTACGACGACCACGGGCACCTGTGGTGGCTGTGGACCTGCCTGGCCGGCGGCGGCCTGGGCCTGATCGGCGTCTGGTACGTCCGTGGCCGGGAGGCCGCCCTCCGGCGCCACGCCGCGGCACGGGAGAGCGCCGTTCCGGCCGGTTCGGAAGGTGAACCGGGCTGACCGCCCGTACCGTCGGACTCATGAGCGATCCGGCGCAGACCGCTACCGAGGAAGCCGCCCTGCCGGGCCCGCACCCCGGCCTGACCGTGGCCGAGGTCGCCGAGCGCGTCTCGCGGGGCGAGGTCAACGACGTACCCGTCCGCTCCTCCCGCTCCACCGCGGAGATCGTCCGGGCCAACGTCTTCACCCGCTTCAACGCCATCATCGGCGTCCTCTTCCTGATCATCCTCGTCGTCGGCCCGATCCAGGACGGCCTCTTCGGCTTCGTGATCGTCGCCAACACCGCGATCGGCATCGTCCAGGAACTGCGGGCCAAGAAGACCCTCGACTCCCTCGCCGTCATCGGCGAGTCCAAACCCACCGTCCGCCGCGACGGAGTGCCCACGCCCCTGCCCACCGGCGAGATCGTCCTCGGTGACCTCATCGAGCTCGGGCCCGGCGACAAGTGCGTCGTCGACGGCGAGGTCCTGGAGGCCGACGGGCTGGAGATCGACGAGTCGCTGCTCACCGGCGAGGCCGACCCCGTCCTGAAGCAGCCCGGCGACAAGGTGATGTCCGGCTCGTTCGTCGTCGCCGGGGGCGGGGCCTTCACCGCCACCAAGGTCGGCCGCGAGGCTTACGCCGCCCAGCTCGCCGAGGAGGCGTCCCGCTTCACGCTCGTCCACTCCGAGCTGCGCACCGGCATCAGCCAGATCCTCAAGTACGTGACGTGGATGATGGTCCCCACCGCCGTCGGCCTGATCATCAGCCAGCTGGTCGTCGAGAAGGACGACTGGAAGGAAGCGGTCCGGCGGATGGTCGCCGGCATCGTTCCCATGGTCCCCGAGGGCCTGGTGCTGCTCACCTCCGTGGCTTTCGCCATCGGCGTCATCCGCCTGGGCCGCAAGCAGTGCCTGGTGCAGGAGCTGCCCGCGATCGAGGGCCTGGCGCGCGTCGACGTCGTCTGCCTGGACAAGACCGGCACCCTCACCGAGGGCGGCATGGACGTCACCGCGCTGCGCGTCCTGCCCGGCTCCGGCACCGACGAGCCCTTCGTGCGCCAGGTGCTCGGCGCGCTCGGCGCGTCCGACCCCCGCCCCAACGCCAGCCTCCAGGCCATCATCGACGCCCACCCCGCGAGCCCCCACTGGCGCTGCACCGCGGCGCTGCCCTTTTCCTCCGCCCGCAAGTACAGCGGCGCCGCGCTGGAGGGCCCCGACGGCGAGAGCGGCACCTGGCTGCTCGGCGCCCCCGACGTGCTGCTGCCCGCCGGCGACGCGGTGCTCACCGAGATCGAGGACCTCAACGCCCAGGGGCTGCGCGTCCTCCTCCTGGCCCGCGCCGGGCACGCTCTCGACGACCCGCACGTCACCGACGGCGCCCGCCCCACCGCCCTGATCGTCCTCGAACAGCGGCTGCGCCCCGACGCCGGCGACACCCTGCGCTACTTCGCCGACCAGCAGGTCTCCGCCAAGGTCATCTCCGGTGACAACGCCGTCTCCGTCGGCGCTGTCGCCGCCAAGCTCGGCCTGCCCGGCGCCCAGGAGCCGGTGGACGCGCGCCGGCTGCCGGCGGAACGGGAGGAGATGGCCCGCGTCCTGGAGGACGGCTCGGTCTTCGGCCGCGTCACCCCGCAGCAGAAGCGGGACATGGTCGCGGCCCTGCAGTCCCGCGGGCACACCGTCGCCATGACCGGCGACGGCGTCAACGACGTCCTGGCCCTCAAGGACGCCGACATCGGCGTCGCCATGGGCTCCGGCTCCGAGGCGACCCGGGCCGTCGCCCAGATCGTGCTCCTGAACAACAGCTTCGCCACCCTGCCGTCGGTCGTGGCCGAGGGCCGCCGCGTCATCGGCAACATCACCCGCGTGGCGACGCTCTTCCTCACCAAGACCGTCTACTCCGTGCTGCTGGCGGTCCTCGTCGTCTGCGCGCAGGTCCCCTACCCGTTCCTGCCGCGCCACCTGACGCTCCTGTCGACCCTGACGATCGGCGTGCCGGCGTTCTTCCTGGCCCTGGCCCCCAACAAGGAACGCGCCAAGCCGCACTTCGTCCGGCGCGTGATGCGCTACTCCGTCCCGGCCGGCCTCATCGCGGGCGGGGCGACCTTCGCCGCGTACCTGCTGGCCCGCCACCACTACAGCGGGCCCGGCGCGCTGGACGCGGAGACCAGCGCGGCGACGCTGACCCTGTTCCTGATCTCCATGTGGGTCCTCGCGATCATCGCGCGGCCCTACACCTGGTGGCGGATCGTGCTGGTCGCGGCAATGGGCGCGGGCTTTGTGATCGTCCTGCTGACGCCGTGGCTACAGCGCTTCTTCGCCCTGAAGCTCGTGGGCACGACCCTGCCGTGGGCCGCCGTGGGCATCGCGGCGCTGGCGTCCCTGGTGCTGGAGCTGACGTGGCGCTGGGTGGGGCGCCGCTTCCCCGCCTGACGTCGGTCAGGCCTTGGCCTTCTCGTCCTCCAGGAACTCCCTCAGCTGCTCCCGCAGCTCCGGGGTGGGCTGGTGCCGGTGGACGGACACGGCGTGCTCGGTGGCGGCGTCGAGAACCTCGTCCTCCTCGCCGGTGATGGTGAGGGTGCAGTTCGTTTCGCTGGGGAACCTGCGGCAGTCCGCGACTTTCCTGGTCATGACGGCCTCCTCCCTTCCAGGGTAGGTCGGGGTACGTCGGTGGGTACGGTGCCGTTTCCGCTGCGCGGGGCGTTGCTGGGTGTGGCGCCGCTGCCCCTGCGGGGGGCGTGTCCGCTGCGCGGGGCTGTTCAGGTGCGGTGTCGGGCCTGCGCGGGTGGGGTGTTCGGGGCTGCTTCGCTTTACGCCCC
>NZ_JBEYZW010000087.1:0-29094 GCF_040646215.1 Streptomyces sp. NPDC046215
GGACCCGCAACCGAAGCACCACAAGCTCTGGAGCTGTCACCGCCCGCCAGCTCCAGGAGTCCCCTGTGCCGCACAGCTCCCTGCCCGTCCGGACAAGGCACAGCAGCCCGTCCGGCGTTTGAGGACACCGCCGCGCAGCGGTGGTGCACGTTCAACCCGCCGCCTGCGTGCTCGCCGGCCGAGGCACCGTGCACCCCTTCGTGCCCGTCGTGAGGGTCGCGCAGGCCGTCGCGCTGCCCGGCGCGGCGACCGCGATCATCGGGGTGTAGCCGTCCGCCTTCGCGCCGACCCGGCCTGATTCCGTGCGGGCTCCCGTGCCCGTCCCGCCCGTCGCGCCCGCGCTTATCCGGACCGCGTCACCGGGGGCCGCCCGCGTTATCCGGCCCCACGCCGCGCCGCAGACCTCGCTGTAGCGGACCTCGACGTAGGACGTGCCGACCGTCGCGGAACCGGCCGTCGTGGCGCGGGCGCCGCCGCAGCCCATCGCCTCCGGGTCCTTGCCTGCGCAGCCCTCGCCGGTGCACTTCACCCCGGCAGGCATCACGGGCGCGGTCGTCACCGGTGAGGTGACGGCCTCCTCGGCCGGGCCGCCGCCCCTGACGCCCAGCAGCAGGACCGCGGCGACGACGAGGAGCAGCGCGCCCACGGCCCCGGTGACGAACAGCGCGACCCGCCGGTGGGGCACCGGCCCGGCCGGGATCGCCGTGGCCCGGTAGTCGGGGGGCTCCGGCGACCGCGGCACGGGGGGCGGCTCGGGCGCCCGGCCCCCGCCGGGAACGGCGGCCCCCGCGTCCACGGGGAGGCCCGCGGCCTCGCGGCACAGCGGCTCGGACCGCAGCGCGCCCGCCTCGCGGGCCGGTGCGGGCCGGTCGGCGGGCGGCGGGCCGAACTCGCCCAGCGCGGCCCGCGCCCGGGCGACCCGCATCGCCTCCACCGTCACGTCGTGCCGCAGCTCGGAGCGGCTCCAGGACCGTTCGGCCAGCTCCCACATGGTGCACAGGTGGCCGACGTCGGTGCGCGTGGCCTCGGCGAGCGCCTCCGCCGCGCCGCGCGGCGGCAGCAGCCGCCCGTTCAGATAGCGCTCCCACGACGTCTTGCTGTAGCCGGTGCGGTCCGCGACGGCGCTGATGCTGAGCCCGCTGCGCTCGACGAGTCTGCGCAGCTGCTCGGTGAATTCACGAACCGGTGGATCCAGCTCGTCCGGTAGCGCCTTCCAACGTGGCATATCCCTCCCCTGTCCCCCGAAGCCGATCGTGGTCCGTCCCGTGCTCCGCGAGTTCCCGCTCCGGACGCTCCGCTCCACGGTGCCCGCCCGTGGGAACCCCGCCACGGCCTCGATGCTGGCTACCCACAGGGATGCCGCGCAGTGGCACGACAGTTCCCCAACGGGGGGCGCACGGTTGCATTTGAGGCAATTCGCTACCACGCCATGCACCCTTGTCACATCTGCCGCACAACTGATACGCGGTGGCGGCCTCGTACCGGAACGGTCACCCCCCGGCCACAGAGGGACGGCCGGCATTGCCCCGGTCCGGCTCGTTCACCATGCTCCGAGGTGGACGGCGGCCCGTCCTCCCACGGGGGTGGAGGACCGGTCGCCGTGGCCGCTCACCTGCGGAAAGGCGGCCCGCCCCGCGCCCGCCCCGGCGGTCGGCCCGGCCGGCGGGGAGAAGCACACCGGCCCGCCCCCGGCGGCGGGGCGCACGCACACCCGCGCCGAGTAGGGGTCGTCGGTGGCCGTCATGGCGGTCGGCAGGTACTGCTCGGTGTCCCGCTGGGAAGCGGCCTTGACCTCCTTGGTGCCGGCGCCCGGCACGGACAGCTCGACCCGGTCGCCGAGCCGCAGGTACATGGCCTTCGCCCACACCGTCCCGCACGTCTCGTTGTACCTGAGCCGGACCACCTGCCCGTCCGGGAGCCTGCGCGTGAGGAGCGTGACCACCATGCTCTGCAGGGAGCACCCCATCCGCTCCGGGTCCGCGCCGTCGCACTCCTCGCCCTTGCAGGCGGGCACCTGGTACTGCGCGTAAGGGGAGACGGCCGCGCGGGGGCCGGACTCGGGCTCGCCGGACGCCTGCTCGCCGGCGGTCAGCACGAGGGTCAGCGTGACGGCGGCAGCGGCGGCCACGGCCCCGGAGAGGGCGAACGCCCACCGGCCGCGGCCGGGCCCCCGCCGCTCACCGGCCGCCGGGAGCGGCGGGCCGGGGCTCCCCGCGGCGGCGGGCGGCGCGGGCCCGCCCCGGCCGCTCCACGCCTGCTCGGCCAGCTCCCACAGGGCGAGCAGCCGCCCGGCGGGCTCGCCCGCCAGCCGGCACAGCGCGCCGACGGCCTGCCGCGGCGGCAGCTTCTTGCCGTTGAGATAGCGCTCCCAGGACGACTTGCTGTACGGGGTGCGCTCCCCGAGCGCCGCCAGGCTCAGCCCCGTGCGGTCCTTCAGCTCACGCAGCTCGGCGGCCAGCCGGCCGCACTCCGCCGGGAGGAGGCGTTCCCCGCTCACCGGCGCAGCTCCCCCCAGGTGTCGGGGCCGACGACGCCGTCGACGACGAGGCTCCGGTCCTTCTGGAAGCGCTTGGCGGCCTCCTTGCTCCGCTCCCCGTAGGAGCCGTCCGGCACCCCGGGGTCGAAGCCGTGGTGCTTGAGCAGGCACTGGGCCTCCAGCACCTCCCAGCCGGAGCTCTTGAGGTCCATCAGCGTGGTGCGGGTCGCGCTGTACCCGGCGCGCAGCTCACCGTCCGCGCGCCGCACGTCACACGGGCGGGCGCGGCCCTGGGTGAAGACGAAGGGGGCCTGGGTGTTCCCGCTCGTGGCCGCCGGCGCCGGGCCCTCGTCGTCCTGCCACGGGCGGGTGATCAGCAGCGTGGCGGCGAGAGCGAGCACCAGGACGATCACGGCGGCGACGAGCAGGTGAACCTGCCGCCGGGCGGTGCGCCCCTCCCCCGCTTCCCCCGCCTCCCCGTCCTCCTCGGCCTCTGCCAAGGGGCCCTCCGTCCGCTGCCGTTCGGGCCATGCCTCGGCGGCGACTTCGTGGAGCACCAGCAGGCGGACCGCATCCGCGCCGCAGGCCCGCGCCAGCTCCTCGACCGCCTCGCGCGGGGGCAGTTGCCTGCCGTTCAGGTAGCGCTCCCAGGAGGAGCGGCTGTAAGAGGTCTTGGCCGCCAGCGCGGCCAGGCTCAGCCCGCTGTGGTCCTTGAGTCTGCGGAGCTGGACGACCAGCTGGCGCACCCGGTCGTCCAGCGAGTCCGGTAGTTCCTTCCAACGCGGCATGTTCCACCCCATACGCGTCCACGTGGTCCCCCGAGGCAACGAGCCTCCTATGCCGCACATCATGGCGACGCCCGCGGTCTCGTTCCCGTCAGGCCGCGCGGGAGGCAGCGTGTTCCGGCCACCTCCGCCGCGGCCCGGCGTCCCACGAGGGCGTCATGGGACCGCGGGTCTGCGCAGGTCAGCGGGTGGGACGTCCCCTGATGACCCAAGTTGCGGCGGAAGGTTGGCAGTTGAGGATGTGGCGCATCAAAGTCAGTCCTGCAAGCCGGCGGTGACGCGGTCCACCCCGCGTCACCGTCACCTACTAGGGGAGGAACCCGCACGATGAACATACGCAAGCGCCTCGCCGTCGCGACCGCCGCGGTCGCCATGACCGGTGGGCTGGCCGTCACCCCGGCGCTGGCCGCCGGCTCCGGCGGCTCCGCGCCCGCCGAGGCCGCCGCCGTCACGTGCAAGAACCAGCCGACCATTTCCACCGGCGGGGGCAAGCTGGACTACAAGGAGTGCTGGCGCAAGTACAAGGGCAAGGCCCAGTCCAGCACCCAGATCTGGCTCAAGGACACCAAGGCGGACGGCAAGTGCGCCTACGGCAAGGTGAGTATCGGCAGCTGGAGCCACACCTGGAAGGCGTGCCCGAAGGGCAAGAACGTCGACGGGGCCGTCTCCGGCTGGCACAACGGCGGCGACGCCCGGGTGGAGCTGTCGGTCCGCTGACCTGACCGCCCGGCCCGGCCGCTGATCCGACCGCGGCGGCGCTCACGGCGCCTGAGCGCCGCCGCGCACCGGCGGTCCGTCCTCCCTCGGGGGAGAGGACGGGCCGCCGTTCCGCGCGTCCGGCCGGAACCGCACCTAACCGCCCTACACGGTGAAGTGCAGCACGTCCTCCAGGAACGGGACCTTCACCCAGGGGTGCGGCTGGGCCATCAGGGACAGCAGCGTGATCGCCGCCCCCAGCCCGCCGTACGTGATCATGTCGGTAAAGCGCGAGCGGACGGCCAGCATGCCCACCGACGGCAGCGCCCAGCGCAGCACCGCGCCGCCGATCATCGCCAGCCCGATCAGCAGCGTCCCCACCCGGAAGGCGTCGAACGCGACGACCAGCAGCCCCACGCCCGTCACGCCCATCACGGCCAGCAGGGGCCACTGCCGCGCCGGGGCCGGCGCGTCCCCGGGGGCGGCGCGGCCGCCGCCCTCGGGGCGGGCCGTGTCCCGGGTGAGCTGGAAGCGGCGCGGCCGCCCCGATCCGGTGGCCACGTCAGCCCGCATTGCCGATTCCGGCGGCGCGCTCGGCGGCCTCCACCACGTTGACCAGGAGCAGCGCACGGGTCATCGGGCCGACGCCGCCCGGGTTCGGGGCGACCCAGTCGGCGACCTCGGCGACGCCCGGGTGGACATCCCCGACGATCTTGCCGTTCTCGTCGCGGCTGACGCCGACGTCCAGGACGGCCGCGCCGGGCTTGATGTCCTCGGGCTTGATCAGGTGCGGGACGCCCGCGGCGGCGACGACGATGTCGGCCTGACGGAGCTGCGCGGAGAGGTCACGGGTGCCGGTGTGGCAGAGGGTGACGGTGGCGTTCTCCGACTTGCGGGTGAGGAGCAGGCCGATGGAGCGGCCGACGGTGATGCCGCGGCCGACGACCACGACGTGGGCGCCGCCCAGCTCCACGCCGTGGCGGCGCAGCAGCTCGATGATGCCGTTGGGGGTGCAGGGCAGCGCGGCGGTCTCGTTGAGCACGAGGCGCCCGAGGTTGGTGGGGTGCAGGCCGTCGGCGTCCTTGGCCGGGTCCATCAGCTCCAGGATCCGGTTGGTGTCGATGCCCTTGGGGAGCGGGAGTTGGACGATGTACCCCGTGCACTCGGGGTTGTCGTTCAGCTCGCGGACGACCGCCTCGATCTCTTCCTGGGTGGCGGTCTCGGGCAGTTCGCGCTGGATCGACGCGATACCGACCTGGGCGCAGTCACGGTGCTTTC
Source organism: Streptomyces sp. NPDC046215 (assembly GCF_040646215.1). NCBI lineage: Bacteria > Bacillati > Actinomycetota > Actinomycetes > Kitasatosporales > Streptomycetaceae > Streptomyces > Streptomyces sp. NPDC046215. The sequence continues at coordinate 5,236 of NZ_JBEYZW010000087.1, forward strand.
CGGCCACGTACCACTTGCTGCCGGGGTCTTCGCCGACGAGGAGCGTGCCCAGGCCGGGTGTGACGCCCCGGGCCTTCAGCGCCTCCACGCGGGTGGTGAGTTCGGACTTGATCGCGGCTGCGGTGGCCTTGCCGTCGAGAATCTGGGCGGTCATGGCCCCATCCTCGCGGATGGCACGGGTCTCGTTCCAGTCAGGTCCGGCCGGGAGGCGGGAGACCGCCCGTGTGCCACGATGATCGGCACTGCCGTGGCTGTGCCTGTCGGGCGGGCCGGCGGCCGCGCCCCCGCCCCGGGGCGCCACGGCCCGTCCCCGCCCCGCACCGCTCGAAGGACCCCAGGTGACCTACCCGAACCCGCCCGGCCCCCCGCCTCACCAGCCGTACCAGCCGTATCCGCAGGCTCCGCAAGCTCCGCCGGTGCAGCCGTACGCTCCGTTCCCGCAGCAGGCGGGCGCGCCGGGGTACGGATACGGGTACGGCTACCCCGGCCCGGACCCGTACGCCGTGCAGCGCCCGCCGCTGGCGGGCTGGTGGGCCCGCGTGGGCGCCAACCTGATCGACGGGGTGGTGATGAGCCTGGTCCCGATGGTCTGCTACTTCGGCGGGATCGCGGTCCTCTTCGCCGATACGTTCGACTGCATGGACAGGACCGACAAGTACGCCGAGGACTGCGAGCCCTCCGGGGCGGCGATCGGCGGCGGTCTGGCGCTGTTCGCGGTCGGCGCCGTGCTGAGCATCGCGATCACGCTGTGGATGCTCTACCGCCAGGGCAAGACCGGTCAGACGCTCGGCAAGCGGGCGTTGAGCATCAGTGTCGTCCGCGAGACGGACGGCATGCCGACCGGCTTCGGCATGGCCGTCGTCCGCTACCTCTGCCACTTCATCGACAGCATCACGTTCGTCGGCTACCTGTGGCCGCTGTGGGACGACAAGAAGCAGACGTTCGCCGACAAGATGGTCGGCACGGTCGTGATCCGCACCGGCTGACCGGCGTACCGGCGAGCCGCGCCCCGGGGTTCCGGGGCGCGGCTCCGTGCCGTCCTGGCTCCGTGCTCAGCGCTCCGTGCTCAGCGCTCCGTGCTCAGCGCTCAGTACTCGGTGCTCAGTGGAAGAAGTGGCGCGTGCCCGTCAGGTACATCGTCACGCCCGCCGCCTTCGCGGCCGCCACGACCTGCTCGTCACGGACCGAGCCGCCCGGCTGGGCGACAGCCTTGACGCCCGCCTCCAGGAGGACCTCCAGGCCGTCGGGAAACGGGAAGAAGGCGTCGGAGGCGGCGTACGAGCCGGCGGCGCGCTCCTCGCCCGCGCGCTGCACGGCGAGCTTGGCGGAGTCGACGCGGTTGACCTGGCCCATGCCGACGCCCACGGTCGCGCCGTCCTTGGCCAGCAGGATCGCGTTGGACTTCACCGCGCGGCACGCCCGCCAGGCGAAGGCCAGCTCGGCCAGCTCATCGGCGGACAGCGCCTCGCCGGTGGCCAGGGTCCAGTGCGCCGGGTCGTCGCCCTCGGCCTGGAGGACGTCCCGGACCTGGGCCAGGCCGCCGCCGTCGATCGGCTTGAACTCGGTCGGTGGCTGCGGGGCCTCGGGGCAGCGCAGCACCCGGATGTTCTTCTTGCGGGCGAGGATCTCGACGGCGCCGTCCTCGTAGTCCGGGGCGATGATCACCTCGGTGAAGATCTCCGCGACCTGCTCGGCCAGCGCGGCCGACACCGGCCTGTTGACGGCGATGACGCCGCCGAAGGCGGACAGCGGGTCGCAGGCGTGGGCCTTGCGGTGCGCCTCGGCGACGTCCGCGCCGACGGCGATGCCGCACGGGTTGGCGTGCTTGATGATCGCGACGCACGGCTCGGCGTGGTCGTACGCGGCGCGGCGCGCGGCCTCGGTGTCCGTGTAGTTGTTGTAGGACATCTCCTTGCCGTGCAGCTGCTCGGCCTCGGCCAGGCCCCCGCGGCCGGCGGTGTAGAGCGCGGCGCCCTGGTGCGGGTTCTCGCCGTAGCGCAGGACGTTCTTGCGCTCGTAGGTGACGCCGACGAAGCCGGGGAAGTCCGCGCCGTCACCGGCGTAGTCCGCGGCGAACCAGGAGGCGACCGCCACGTCGTACGCGGCCGTGTGCCGGAACGCCTCGGCGGCCAGGCCCTTGCGCTGCGCCAGGTCGAACCCGCCGTCCGCGGCGGCCTTCAGGACGTCGGCGTAGCGGCCGGGGTTGACGACCACGGCGACGGAGGGGTGGTTCTTGGCGGCGGCGCGGACCATCGACGGGCCGCCGATGTCAATCTGCTCGACGCACTCGTCGGGGGCCGCCCCGGAGGCGACGGTCTCGCTGAACGGGTAGAGGTTGACGATCACGAGGTCGAACGGCTCCACGCCCAGCTCGGCGAGCTGGCGCCGGTGATCCTCCAGGCGCAGGTCGGCGAGGATGCCGGCGTGCACCTTCGGGTGCAGCGTCTTCACCCGGCCGTCCAGGCACTCGGGGAAGCCCGTCAGCTCCTCGACCTTGGTGACCGGGACCCCCGCGGCCGCGATCCTGCCGGCCGTCGAGCCGGTCGAGACGAGCTGGACGCCCGCCGCGTGCAGGCCCTCGGCCAGCTCCTCCAGCCCCGTCTTGTCATAGACGCTGACCAGCGCGCGGCGGATGGGCCGCTTCGTACCCTCGGGGGTCACAGCTTCGGCGGTCACGGGATCCTTACCTTTCGTCCCTCTATGCGGTAGCCGTTACGGGCCAGACGCCCCACGACATCGACGAGCAGCTCGCGCTCGACTTCCTTGATCCGCTCGTGGAGAGCGGATTCGTCGTCCTCGTCCCGGACCTCGACCGCGCCCTGCGCGATGATCGGCCCGGTGTCGACGCCGTCGTCGACGAAGTGGACGGTGCACCCGGTCACCTTCGCGCCGTAGGCGAGCGCGTCGCGCACGCCGTGGGCGCCGGGGAAACTGGGCAGCAGGGCGGGGTGCGTGTTGACGACCCGGCCGCCGAAGCGGGCCAGGAACTCCCTGCCCACGATCTTCATGAATCCGGCGGAGACGATGAGATCGGGCTCGTGGGCAGCCGTCGCCTCCGTCAGCGCGCGGTCCCAGCCCTCGCGCGTGGGGTGGTCCTTCACCCGGCAGACGAACGTGGGCAGCCCGGCGCGCTCGGCGCGCTCCAGCCCCGCGATGCCGTCCCGGTCGGCGCCCACGGCCACGATCCGGGCGCCGTAGCCGTCCGGGTCGGCGGCGACGGCGTCGAGCAGGGACTGCAAGTTGGTGCCGGAGCCGGAGACGAGGACGACGAGGCGGGCGGGGGGCGCGGGAGGCGGGAAAGGCAGGGGAGCCACAGCGGGGCCCTTTCTCGCGGGTGGAGCGGTTTGTAGGGTCGTACAAGCCGGAGGGGTCCCCGCATACGGGGGACTCTACGAAGCCGCCGGCCGCCAGCAACGATACCGGCACACGCCTCGGCCCCCACGGGACGGGGGCGGCCGCGGAAGGTAGCGTCTGGAAGCAGCGCGCGGAAAGCGCGGGCCGAGCGCGCGGAATCCGGGCGCGACGCCGTACGTTCGGTGTGCAGTACGTCATGGGCGTGCGGACACGTCGGTGACGTGCAGGACGACGACACAAGGGGAAGACACACTCCACATGCCGGACCGACGCCGTCACGCGGCTCACCACCTCCCGCTGCCCGCCGACTCCCACGGAGGGCGGCGATGAGGAACGCCCGCATGTCGCACGAGAACTCCCCGGAGAAGGGCACGCCGACCCCGGACGAGCAGCGGGACAACCCCTTCGCGCCGCCGCCCGAGGGGCAGCCGGACCGGCCCTGGCAGCCGCGGGGCGACCGGCCGCGGGGCACGGCCCCGAAGGACGGCTCCGGGGACGGCGCCGAGGGCTCCGGTGACGGGCACGATGACGGGAAGCAGCCTCCGGCCTGGGGCAGCCAGTGGAGCAGCCGGCAGCCCGGGCGGCACGACGGCGGCTTCGGCGGCGGCAGGGGCGGGCCCGGCGGGCCCGCCCAGCAGCAGGGCGGCGGCCAGGGCGGGAGCGGGGGCCTCCGCTGGGACCCCACGGACCCGGCCCAGCGCCGCGCGCGCTACGCCCTGCTCGCCGGCATGTGGGGGTTCTTCTTCGCGATCTTCGGCATCCCGCAGGTCGCGCTGCTCCTCGGGGCCCTGTCCCTGTACTGGGGCGTCAGCTCGCTGCGCGCCAAGGCCAAGCCGCAGCGCCAGGACCCGGACGTCCCGGCCCCTCCGGCCGCCGCGCCGGGCGCCTTCAAGCCCCAGACGACGGCGGCGGTGAGCGGCCTGGTCACGGGCGGGCTGGCGCTGGCCATCGTGGCGGCGACGTTCCTCTTCCAGGTCGTCTACAGCGACTACTACACCTGCGTCGACGACGCCCTCACCCAGACGTCGGAGCAGGCGTGCGAGAAGCACCTGCCGAAGCAGCTCCGGCCGCTGCTGGGGGAACAGGACTGAGGGGTCCGGGCTCGCTTCGCGCGGGGTGTGCGGTTCGGCCGGGGCCCGTCGCCTTCCGGCCCGGCGGGACCGGCCCCTCGTGGTGACAGCCCGGCACCGCCGGCTCGGACGGTGGGTTCTGTCAGCTCCCGTCCGCGGGCCCTGGCGGGTCGCGCGGCTCGAAGCACCACCGACCGGCCCGGCCCCGTCAGCCACCACCCGCCACAGCTCGCTACCGCCGCCCTGGACGGCAGGCCCCACCGGCCCCGGCTCCCGGGGCCGAAGGCCCGACGGCAAGCGGCCCGTTCCCGTCAGCTCCCCTCCGCGGACCCCGTCAGATCGCGCGGTTCGAAGTCCGGCATCAGGCCACCGCCCGAGTCCTTGAGGGCGGCCCAGCGGACCTGGCGGGCCCGGGTGTCGTGCCAGGCCGCGCCGTCGACGCCCGTCTCCACGACGAGGTCGGCGGCGACCACGGCCACCGCTTCGCCCCCGCCCTTTGCCGCGGCGCTCTTCCGGACAGCGGACTTCCGTGCCGCCGGATTCTGAGCCGTCGCCTCCCCCGGCCGGAACACCCGGCCCGTCAGGGGCTCGCCGGCTGCCGGAGCGGCGGACTCCTTCGGCGGCGCCGCGTGCCGCCCGCGGCCCTTCTTCGGCGCGGCCCGCCACCACGCCCATCCGCGCGACCGCCGGCGGCGGTCGGCCCCCGGCCCGGACCCCGGCGCCTGCGGCGCGGCGGGCGCGCCGGGCCGGCCCCGGGAGCGACCCCGGCCCCGCCCGGCCGGCGGCGCGGCGGCGTCGAACTCGGCCGGGCGGCGGCGCCCGGACCGCTCCGGCGACGGGCGGACCGGCAGCTCCTCCACCTTCCGCGGCGCCCCGGGCCGGCCGCCCACGCCCGGCACCACGACGGCCCGCGGACCGGCACCGCACACCGCGACCTCCGCGCCGGAGGACCCGGCGACGGCTTCCGGGCGCGCGCGGAAGCCCAGCCACGCCGCCACCGCGCGCAGCGCCGGGACACCCGTCCACCACCGCCGCCCCGGCCGCGGCTCCTCGGCGGCCGGCTCGGGCCGCCGGCCCACGGTGGGGCGCAACGGCGCCATGCCGAGGGCCGCCACCGGCCCCTGGCACCAGTCCGGTACGGTACCGGGGTCGCGCTTCGGCCGCTGCGCCTCCCGCACGGCGCGCCGCCGCCACCGCAGGACGAGCGCGCCCGGCACCCCGATCCCCAGCGTCCAGGCCAGGGCGGCCGCCCCCACCGCCCACCAGACGGGCCCGAAGGTGGCGAGCGCGGCGCGGCCGACGGCGCCGGAGGCCACGTACGACAGGCAGGTGAACACCGCCCCGCACAGGAGGGCGGCGAGCGCGGCGGTCGCGGCCGTACCGACGGCCGTCGAGCGGTCCAGCGCCCCCGGGTGGCGGGGCACGGCGGCACGGGCCACCGCGACGCCCGCCGCGGCCGGCAGGGCGGCGAGCGCGGCCAGGGCGAAGGGGCCGGGGGCGCCGGACGCGGGCAGCGCCGCGAACAGCGGCAGACTCGTCAGGTGGGGGTAGGCGGCCACCCCCAGGGGCGCGACGGCCCCGCCCGCCCCCACGGCGAACCCGGGCCCCAGCCCGTACGCCGCCGCCCACACGACCGCGTTCGGCAGCAGGGCCACGCACAGCAGGATCACGGCGACCCGGCCCGACCAGGCCACCGTCACCTCCAGCAGGGACTGCTGCACCGCCGCCGCGTGCACGGCCAGCGAGCCCGTCAGCAGCAGCGCGCCGCCGCCGAGCAGGAAGGCCGTGCCCGCGGCCGCCGCCCGCAGCACGGCGGCCGGCCGGGGCCGGTGCGGGCGGTGCGGGCGGCCGCGCGCGGCGTCGGGCCAGAGGGCCGCGGACCGCCGCCGGGCCCGCCGGGGGACGACGGCGAGCATCCGGCGCGCGACCACGAGCGGTGTCCCTCCGGGGGAGCCCGCCGCCCAGACCCCGGCCGCGACGGCCAGACCGGCCACCAGGGGCAGGTTCAGCACGGCGCTCATGGGCTCGACCCGCACCACCCCCGAGGACACGTAGAGCACGGCCGCCGCGGCCACCAGCAGATAGCCGCCCAGCAGGGCGGCGACGGCCCTGCCCCGGCCGAGCGCAGCGGGCTGGAGCGGGGGGTCCGGCAGTCGCCCGCCCGGCGCCCCGGCCCCTTCCGCGTCTTCGGGGTCCGCTGCCGTGACGTCCGCTTCCGCCTGTTCGTCCAGCTCGTCCAGTTCCCTGACGTCCACGTCCCTGCCCTCGGTGCGGACGGGCGCGGGCGGGGCCGGTGGCTGCGCCAGCGACTCCATCGTGTGCCGGGCCGCCCGGTAGAGCAGCCAGCAGGGCAGCACGGAGAGGAGCAGCGGGGTGAGGCCGATCGGCGCGACCGCCCCGGAGAGGGTCTCGGTGCGGACGAGGTCGGCGCCGTGGGCCAGCAGCCAGAGGTCGGCGGCGACGCGCAGCGCCCCGGCGGGCCCGCTGTCGGGGTACGGGGAGGAGATCCACAGCAGCAGGACGGCCACAGCGAGCGTGCCGAGCCCGAGGCCCGCGGCGAGCGTCCCGCCGAGGAACACCGTGCCGGCCATGGGCGGCCCGCCGGCGGCGGACCGGTCGCGCGCGGGCAACGGCGGCCTGTGATCGGCGTATCGGGTCACGGGCCCATGCTGCCAACAACACCCCTTTCATGCGGGTACCAGGCAAATAGCCGTCGTGTCGCTACAGGTACGCTTATGTACCTTTTGGGGCTGGCCGGGTGGGGCGGGGTGCGGCGGCCGGATACGGAAACGGGCGTGGGCCCACGCCCCCGGAAGGGGTGCGGGCCCACGCTCGGCGAACCGTACGGTTCAGGCGGTGACTCAGGCGCTGAGCGCGGCGCGCGCGAGGCGGGCCGTCTCGGACGGCGTCTTGCCGACCTTCACACCGGCGGCCTCGAGGGCCTCCTTCTTCGCCTGCGCGGTGCCGGACGAACCGGACACGATCGCACCGGCGTGGCCCATCGTCTTGCCCTCGGGCGCGGTGAAACCGGCCACGTAGCCGACGACCGGCTTGGTGACGTTGGCCTTGATGAAGTCCGCGGCCCGCTCCTCGGCGTCGCCACCGATCTCGCCGATCATGACGATCAGGTCGGTGTCGGGGTCGGCCTCGAACGCGGCGAGCGCGTCGATGTGCGTGGTGCCGATGACCGGGTCGCCACCGATGCCCACGGCCGAGGAGAAGCCGATGTCACGGAGCTCGTACATCATCTGGTAGGTCAGGGTGCCGGACTTCGACACCAGACCGATGCGGCCGGGCTTGGTGATGTCGCCCGGGATGATGCCGGCGTTGGACTGGCCCGGGGTGATCAGACCGGGGCAGTTCGGGCCGATGATGCGGGTCTTGTTGCCCTTGGCCTGCGCGTACGCCCAGAAGGCGGCGGAGTCGTGGACCGCGATGCCCTCGGTGATCACGACGGCCAGCGGGATCTCGGCGTCGATCGCCTCGACGACGGCGGCCTTGGCGAACGCCGGCGGCACGAAGAGGACGGACACGTCGGCGCCCGTCTTCTCCATCGCCTCCTTGACGGAGCCGAAGACCGGGACCTCGGTGCCGTCGAAGTCGACGCTCGTGCCGGCCTTGCGCGGGTTGACGCCACCGACGATGTTGGTGCCGTCGGCGAGCATGAGCTTGGTGTGCTTCATGCCCGTGGCGCCGGTCATCCCCTGGACGATGACCTTGCTGTCCTTGGTGAGGAAGATAGCCATGGTTTGTGGAGTCCTCGTCCCTTACTTCGCAGCCAGCTCGGCGGCCTTGTCGGCCGCGCCGTCCATGGTGTCCACGCGCTGCACGAGCGGGTGGTTGGCGTCGGACAGGATCTTGCGACCCAGCTCCGCGTTGTTGCCGTCGAGGCGGACGACGAGCGGCTTGGTGACGTCCTCGCCCTTGGCCTTGAGCAGCTCCAGGGCCTGGACGATGCCCTTGGCGACCTCGTCGCACGCGGTGATGCCACCGAAGACGTTGACGAAGACGGACTTGACGTCCGGGTCACCGAGGATGATCTCAAGACCGTTGGCCATGACCTCGGCGGAGGCGCCGCCACCGATGTCGAGGAAGTTGGCCGGCTTGACGTTGCCGTGGTTCTCACCGGCGTACGCGACGACGTCGAGGGTGCTCATGACGAGACCCGCGCCGTTGCCGATGATGCCGACCTGGCCGTCGAGCTTGACGTAGTTCAGGCCCTTGGCCTTGGCGGCCGCCTCAAGGGGGTTGGCCGCGGCCTTGTCCTCGAGCGCCTCGTGCTCCGGCTGGCGGAAGTCGGCGTTCTCGTCGAGCGAGACCTTGCCGTCCAGCGCCAGGATGTCGCCGTTGGCGACCTTGGCCAGCGGGTTGACCTCGACGAGGAGCGCGTCCTCGGCGACGAAGGTCTTCCACAGGGTCACCATGACCTCGGCGACCTTCTCGGCCACCTCGGCCGGGAACTTCGCCAGGGCGACGATCTCGCGGGCCTTCTCGATGGTGACACCGGTGTTGGAGTCGACCGGGACCTTCGCGAGGGCCTCGGGGGTCTTCTCCGCGACCTCCTCGATGTCCATGCCGCCCTGCACCGAGGCCATGGCCAGGAAGGTGCGGTTGGTGCGGTCGAGGAGGTACGAGACGTAGTACTCCTCGAGGATCTCGGGAGCGGTCTCGGCGATCATCACCTTGTGGACCGTGTGGCCCTTGATGTCCATGCCGAGGATGTCCGTCGCACGGGCGACGGCCTCGTCCGGGGTGGCAGCCAGCTTCACGCCGCCGGCCTTACCGCGGCCGCCGACCTTCACCTGCGCCTTGACGACCGAACGGCCGCCCAGCTTCTCGGTGGCCTCGCGCGCCGCCTCAGGCGTGTCGATGACTTCACCGGCCAGCACCGGTACACCGTGCTTGGCGAAGAGGTCCCTCGCCTGGTACTCGAACAGGTCCACGCGCGTCAGTCCCTTTTCCATGGATATCGCGGTTCGTTGTCTGCGCGGGCGTGCCGCAGGGCAGCGTGAGGACGCGATCTTTGACGAGGGCGGCACACGTTCACCGTTGACGCGGCATGTCCGTCTCGCAGGTTATCCCCGAGGGGCGGAGGTCCCTAAATCACAGGTCACACTCGGGCCGTGATTACGCTCACAGATCGCACACCGAAGGCCCACGGATCGCGACAGCCGGGGCACCCGGGGTGGCCCCGCGAGGGGGCGGCCGGGGGCGGGTCAGGGTTCGGGCACGGGCAGCGGGCGCTTCTGGAGAGCCGCGGCCATCACCTCCGGGAAGAGGTCGGGGGTGCAGGCGAAGGCGGGCGCGCCAAGGGCGGCGAGGGCGGCCGCGTGGTCACGGTCGTAGGCGGGCGCCCCTTCGTCGGAGAGGGCGAGCAGGGTCACGAACTGCACGCCGGCCGCCTTCATCGCCGCGACCCGCCGGAGCATCTCGTGCCGGATGCCGCCCTCGTAGAGATCACTGATGAGGACGACGACGGTCTCCGCCGGCCGGGTGACGCGGGACTGGCAGTAGGCGAGCGCGCGGTTGATGTCGGTGCCCCCGCCGAGCTGCGTGCCGAACAGCACGTCGACCGGGTCGGACAGCTGCTCGGTGAGGTCGACGACCGCCGTGTCGAAGACGACGAACCGGGTGTCGAGGGAGCGCATCGAGGCCAGGACGGCGCCGAACACCGAGGCGTAGACGACGGAGGCGGCCATGGAACCGGACTGGTCGACGCAGAGGATCACCTCCTTCTTCACGGACCGCGCGGCCCGCCCGTAGCCGACGAGCCGCTCGGGGACGACCGTGCGGTGCTCGGGCAGGTAGTTCTTGAGGTTGGCCCGGACGGTGCGGTCCCAGTCGATGTCGCGGTGGCGGGGGCGGCTGACGCGGGCGGAGCGGTCGAGCGCGCCGCCCAGGCGCGCGCGGGTGCGGTCGGCCAGCCGCTTCTCCAGATCCTGGACGACCTTGCGGACGACAGCCCGCGCGGTCTCCTTCGTCGTCTCGGGCATGGCCTTGCCGAGCGACAGCAGCGTGCCGACGAGGTGCACGTCCGCTTCGACGGCTTCGAGCATCTCCGGCTCCAGGAGCAGCGCGGACAGCCCGAGCCGGTCGATCGCGTCCCGCTGCATCACCTGGACGACGGACGCCGGGAAATACGTCCGGATGTCACCCAGCCACCGTGCGACCTGCGGCGCGGACCCACCGAGCCCGGCCTCACGCCGGCCGCCGCCCGCAGGGCCGGGGCCGGGGCCGGGGCCGGTGGAGGCGTAGAGCGCCTCCAGCGTGCGGTCCATGGCGGCGTCGCGGCCACCGAGCACGTGACCCGTCCCGTCCCCGCCCCCGTCACCGCCGAGCACCAGCCGCCAGCGACGCAGCCGCTCGCCGCCGGCATCGTCCTCCGGCCCGTTGCCCGGCGACAGGGCTGTTGCCGCCTGTACCGCTGTCATGCCACTCCCTCTGTCGACACGGCGCCGCAGGCGGCGGTGCCGGTGATGACTACGCGGGCGGCGGAACCCGGCTCCACTCCGGGCTGCGCCGCTGCCTGTGCTGCCGTCATGCCACTCCCCCCGCCGATGCGGCACCACAGCCCGCGAGAGCCGGAGCGGCGGCGCCGGTAACGCCCTCGCCAGCGCCCTCGCCGGCACCGGCGTCCAGGCCCAGCAGCAGCCGTACCGTCGGCAGGGCCGCCGCCGCGCGTTGCTCGTCGAGCCCCGGGCCGAAGCCACGCGCTCCCTCTCCCCCGGGCCCCGCCCGGCCCGTGTCCGGGCGCCCTCGGCGGATCACCTCGCCCAGGGTCCGGCGCACCCCCGCGTCGTAGGCGGAGAACGTGCGGCGCAGCAGCGGCAGGACGGTCGTGAACGCGGCGGCCGGGACCCCGGTGAGCCAGTCGTCGACGAGGGTGAGCAGCCGGTCGTCGTGGACGAGCAGCATGCCGCCGGAGCCGCCACTGCCGAGGAAGCCCTCGATCCAGGCGGCCGCCTCGGCCGGCTCGGTGCCCGTGGAGAGGGCGAGACCCATGAGGCGGGCGGCCTCCTCTTCGGGCAGCAGGCCGTCGTCGAGCAGCAGCCGCGCCGCTCGGCCGCGTATGCCGCCGGGGAGGCGCTCCCGCCCGGCCAGCCTGCGCAGCGTCCCCGCCCAGCGCTCGCGCAGGCCGGGCGGCGCCGCTTCCGCCAGCAGGGCGACCGCCTGGTGGACGGCGTCCAGGTGGCCCCGCATGTCCTCGGCGGCGTCCGTGTCGAGGCCCGCGCAGGCGGCGGGGAGGCCGACGAAGACGCGCTCGGCGAGCCCGGCGGCCACGTCGGCGAGGGCGGTGGTGTCGGTGCGGCGGACGTCGCCGTAGCGCACCGAGCGGACGAGGGCGGGGAGGGCCGTGGCGAGGTGGGCGACGTCGGTGTCGAGCGCGGCCCGGTCGGCGAGGGCGCGCAACACCGTGGGGAGGGCGCCGGGCAGCTCGGCGAGGAGGCAGCGCTCGGCGAGCGAAGTGACACCGGCGAGGTCCGTGGCGCGGGCGGCGAGGGACTCGGCCTTCGCCTCGGCCGCCGCCGGCACGGTCGTGCCCCACACGCCGGCCTCGGCGACCCGTACGGACAGCTCGGGCTCCCAGCACAGGCGCCAGGTTTCCCGGAAGGTGCCGAGCCCTCCGCGGCCCCGCACCGGCTCGCCCCAGGCGACGTCGAGGAGCCGCAGCCGGTGCAGGAGCCTGCTGCGGGCGGCGTCGGTGTCCTTGCGCAGGTCGAGATCCCAGTCCCGCTCCAGTGCCTCGGGTTTGAGGCGCAGGCTGCGCTGGAGGCGGGTGAGGTCGCGCTGGAGCGGGGTGGCGGGTGCGGAGTCGGGCACCTCGCCCAGGTCGTGGCCGACGACGAGGCGGTCCCGCACGAGCGCGAGGGGGACGTCCGAGCCGTCACACATCACCGCCCGGACCGCGTCGGTGGTCTCGGCGAGCCCGGCGAGCGGGCGGCCGCGCACGGCGGCGAGGGTGTCGGCGAGCCGTACGGCCTCGATGACGTGGGCGGAGGAGACGGGGAAGTCCTCCTCACGGAGCAGGCGGGCGACCTTGGTCAGCCATCGCTCGACGGGTCGGTCGGGGACCTGGAAGAGATGGCCGTACCAGCCGGGCGAGTCGATCCCGGCGCCGTAACCGCTGTGGCGGGCGAGGCGCCGGTGGGTCCAGGGCACCCAGCTGAGCTCGGCCTTGACCTTGGGCAGCCCCTTCAGCGCCTGCCGGTCCGCGGCGACCGTCCGCTTCTCTTCCAGCGCGGGGACGTGCCAGGCGCCGCAGACAACGGCGATCGCGTCGCCGAACTCACGCCGTGCCGCGCGCAGTTTCAGGCGCATGTGGGCCTCGCGGGCGGTGTCCCGGGCGTCGTCCGCCGCCCGGCCGAAGGCGCGGCGCAGCTCGCCCATGGCCTCGGCGAGGGCCTGGAAGGGCGCGAGGGCGCCGTCCGCCGGCAGGGTGCTGTGGCGGTGCTCGACGGCGTCCTCCCACCAGCGCTCGGGGTCGTCGTACCCGGCGGTCGCGGCGAGGACGGCCAGGGGGTCGACGGGCGGTGCGGCCTTCGCGTCCGGCTCCTCGTCCGCCCCGGGCTCGGATCCGCCGATCCGTCCGGGCAGGGCGAGGGAGTTGGCGGCGGGCAGGTCGATGAAGCGCACCGGGACGCCGTGGGACCGGGCCCACCGGATCGCGGTCCACTCCGGGGAGAAGGCGGCGAGGGGCCAGAACGCGGCCCGGCCGGGGTCGTCGGTGGCGTGGGCGAGGAGGGCTACGGGCGGCCGCATGCCCTCGTCGGCGGCGAGGTGGACGATCGCGTCGGCTTCCGGGGGCCCTTCGATCAGCACGGCGTCCGGCCGGAGCTGCTCCAGCGCCGCCCGGACGGCCCGCGCGGAGCCCGGGCCGTGGTGGCGGACGCCGAGCAGCGCCGGGCCGGGGCCGCCCGTGGCCCCGCTCATGCGGAGACCTCCCGGCAGGCGCGGTAGAAGTCCTTCCAGCCGTCCCGCTCGCGGACGACCGCCTCCAGGTATTCCTGCCAGACGAGCCCGTCGGCGGCGGGGTCGCGGACGACGGCGCCCAGGATTCCGGCGGCCACGTCGCCCGCGCGCAGCACGCCGTCGCCGAAGTGCGCGGCGAGGGCGAGGCCGCCGGTGACGACGGAGATGGCCTCGGCGGTGGAGAGCGTGCCCGAGGGCGACTTGAGCTTGGTGCGGCCGTCGGCGGTGACCCCGTCGCGCAACTCGCGGAAGACGGTGACGACGCGCCGGATCTCGTCGATGCCCTCGGGGGCCGCGGGCAGGTCCAGGGCTCGGCCGAGCTGGTCGACCCGGCGGGAGACGATGTCGACCTCGGCGTCGGCGGTGGCGGGCAGGGGCAGCACGACGGTGTTGAAGCGGCGGCGCAGGGCGCTGGAGAGCTCGTTGACCCCGCGGTCCCGGTCGTTGGCCGTGGCGATGAGGTTGAACCCGCGGACGGCCTGCACCTCCTGCCCCAGCTCGGGAATGGGCAGGGTCTTCTCGGACAGGACGGTGATGAGCGTGTCCTGCACCTCGGCGGGGATGCGCGTCAGCTCCTCGACCCGCGCCGTCGCGCCGGTGGCCATGGCCCGCATGACGGGGCTGGGCACGAGCGCCTCGCGACTGGGGCCGTCGGCGAGGAGCCTGGCGTAGTTCCAGCCGTAGCGGACGGCCTCCTCCGGGGTGCCGGCCGTGCCCTGGACGAGGAGGGTGGAGTCGCCGCTGACCGCGGCGGCCAGGTGTTCGGACACCCACGTCTTGGCGGTGCCGGGCACGCCGAGGAGCAGCAGGGCGCGGTCGGTGGCCAGGGTGGTGACGGCGACTTCGACGGTGCGGCGCGGGCCCACGTACTTCGGGGTGATCACGGTGCCGTCGGGCAGGGTGCCCCCGAGGAGATAGGTGGCGACGGCCCACGGCGAGAGCCGCCAACGCGCGGGCCTGGGGCGGTCGTCGGCCGCGGCGAGGGCGCGGAGCTCGTCGGCGAAGGCTTCCTCCGCGTGCGGTCGCAGGGCTTCGGGCTGGATTCCGGGCACGGTCACAAGTCCCCCTCGTCGTGCGGTTCCGGGCTACGTGGACCACCCTGCACCACCCCACTGACAATCGGCCCGGGCCTGGGGAATGCGCAGGTCAGCGCGATTGTCAGTGGGGGGCCGTAGCGTTTCGTGGCATGAATCGGCAGGGGGAACGCTGGACGGCGGAACAGGTGCTCGCACTGGCTCCTGACGCCGCGTCATGCAGGGCGGGCGGCGCGCTCGCGGCGCCCGGGCCCTGGTCGGGCACGGGGTGGGGGTCGGGCGCGGTGTGGGGCGAGTGCGCGGGCAGCGGCAGCAGGCCGTACCGGACGGTAGCGGATCTCTCCGGGGGTGAGGGGCCGGTCTTCCACTGCTCCTGCCCGAGCCGCAAGTTCCCGTGCAAGCATGCCTTGGGGCTGCTGTTGCTCTGGTCGGCGGGCGGGGAGGCCGTGCCCGCCGCGGAGAGCGAGCCGCCCGCCTGGGCGGCGCAGTGGCGGGAGCGGCGCCGGGAGCGCACGGAGCAGGCGGGGGCCGGGCCGGCCGCGGCTGGCGGCCGGGCCCCGGCGGATCCGGAGGCGGCGCGCCGCCGTGCGGAGCGCCGGGCCCGGCGGATCTCCACGGGGGTCACGGAGTTGGAGCAGCGGCTCGCCGATCTGGTGCGGGGCGGTCTCGCGTCCGCCGAGGGGGCGGCGTACGCGCAGTGGGACGAGACGGCGGCCCGCATGGTCGACGCGCAGGCCCCCGGTCTCGCCTCGCGCGTGCGGGAGTTGGCGTCCGCGCCGGGATCCGGCGCGGACCGCGCCTCCCGTCTGCTGGAGGAGTGCGCCCTGCTGCACACGCTCAGCCAGGGCTGGCTGCGCCGGGACCGGCTGCCGGATCCGCTGGCCGCCACGGTGCGGTCGCGGGTCGGCGTCACCGCGGACACGGCGGCGCTGCTGGCGTCCGTCCCGCCCGTCCGCGACCACTGGCTGGTCCTGGCCCAGCAGGACGGTGACGACGGGCGGCTGGTCACCCGGCGGATCTGGCTCCACGGCCGGCGCACGGGCCGGGCGGCGCTGCTCCTGTCGTACGGGGCGGGCGGCCGGGCGCCGGAGCTGTCCCTGCCCGTCGGCCTCTCGCTGGACGCCGACCTCGTCTATCACCCGTCGGCGCGTCCGCTGCGGGCCGTCCTCGGCACCCGGCACGCGGAGCCCGGCCCCAGCCCCGCGCCCCCGGCGGGCGGCGATGCGGAGGCGGCGCTCCGGGCCTACGGGGAGGCGCTGCGGGACGACCCCTGGCTGGAGGCGTGGCCGGTGGTCCTCCGATCGGTCATACCGGTCCCCGATCCGGAAGGGGGCTGGCAATTGGCCGACGCGGACGGCGAGTCGGCGCTTCCGGTCGACCCCCGCCACCGCGACCGGGCGGGCCTGTGGCAGCTCGCGGCCGTATCGGGCGGCGCTCCGGTCACGGTGTTCGGCGAGTGCGGCCACCGGGGCTTCACCCCGCTGGCCACCTGGGCGCCGGAGCTGGTCGCCCTCTGAGCGGGCGCCCCGCCGTCACCGCACACCCTCAGGAAAGGGCACGCGCATGAACCACACGTGGGACGACCTCGTTTCCGCCGCTCTGCTCGGCACCGAGCGCCGCACACCGCCCGTGCGTCCGGGACCGGGGCAGGACACCGCCACGGCCCTGCTGGACGCCGCCGCGCTGCACACCGTGCGGCGGCGTGCCGGGCTGCGGCCGGCACCGGCGCGCCCACGGCCCGCACCCGCCCCCGGGGACGCCCGGCCGGTGCTGCCGCCCGCCGCCCGGCAGCGGCTGGCGCTGCTGCTCGCCGGCCGGTCGGGGCCCGGCGGCGGCGGGCGCCGGGGCGCCGCCCCCGACCTCACGGAGCTCCTGCCCCAGTGGCTGGCCGCCGCCAACCGGCACGGCTACCAGGCGCCCCCGGCCCTGCTGCCCGCCCTGCTCGACGCGGCCCGGGCCCGTACCGACCTGCGGGCGGAGGCGCTCGCTCTGGGCGGCCCCCGGGCCCGGTGGCTGGCCGGGCTCAACCCGCGGTGGAAGTACGCGCTGCGCGCCGGGGGGCCCGACGGCACGGTCCACGGGGGCGGTGCGGCGGGCGACCCGGCGGGCCGGCGCGTCTGGGAGGAGGGGCTGTTCGCCGAGCGGGTCGCGCTCCTGACGTCCCTGCGGCGCCGCGATCCGGCGGCGGCGCGGGAGCTGCTCGGTACGACGTGGGCGTCCGAGCGGGCCGAGGACCGGCTGATGTTCCTCGACTCCCTCCGCGAGGAACTCTCCCCCGGCGACGAGCCGTTCCTGGAGCGGGCCCTGTCCGACCGCAGCCGCACCGTCCGCTCCACCGCGGCCGAGCTGCTCTCGGCACTGCCCGGCTCCGCGCTCGCCGCCAGGATGGCCGGGCGGGCCCGCAGCTGCGTCGCCCTGGACCGCACGGGCGGCGGCCCGCGGATCGCCGTGGAGGCGCCGCACGAGTGCGACAAGGACATGCAGCGGGACGGCGTCGTCGCCCAGCCGCCGTCCGGGCGCGGGGAGCGGTCGTGGTGGCTGGGCCAAGTGGTGGAGGCGGCGCCGCTCGACACCTGGAGCGAGCGGTTCGACGGCCGGAGCGCGGCCGGCATCGTGGCCCTGCCCGTCGCCGACGGCTGGCAGCCGGAGCTGCACGCTGCCTGGTGCCGGGCCGCGATCCGGCAGCGGGACGCCGCGTGGTCCCGCGCGCTGCTGGGCCCGGCGACGGCACCGCCCGCGGCGGAGGGCTCCTCGTGGCGGGATCCGGCGAAGCTGCTGTCCGCGCTGGAGCCGGGGGAACGGGCCCGCTGGGTGGCGGAGTTCGTCTCCGCGCACGGGCTGTCGGAGGCGTTCCGACTGCTCGGGGCCTGCGAGGTGCCGTGGTCGGAGCCCCTGGGCCGGGCCGTGGTCGACGCCTTGGACATCGCCCGTGACGCGGGCAGCTACCCCTGGAGCTTCAGCGGGGTGATGGGCCTGGCCGAGCGCTGTCTGGACCCGGCCGAGGCCGACCGGCTGGAGGTGCTCACCGCGATACCCGAGGAGCCGGAGGACGGCTCGGGCTCCCCCGGCGCCGTCGCCTACTGGTCGGAGGCGTTCCAGCGCCTCGTCGGCACCCTGCGGCTGCGCGCCACGATGCAGGCGGAGCTCGCGGGCTGAGCCGCCCCTTGGCCCTCCGGCCCCTCCGGCCCCTCCGGCCCCTCCGGCTTTGCCGGCCGGGCCCGGGCCCCGGCTCAGGCCCCCGTGGGCTGCCGGACGTTGGCGTTGACCCACTCCACGATGGACGCGGTCGTGGCGCCCGGCGTGAAGATCTCGGCGACGCCCAGCTCCTTGAGCGGGGCGATGTCGGCCTCGGGGATGATGCCGCCGCCGAAGACCTTGATGTCCTCCGCGTCGCGCTCCCGCAGCAGCTCGATCACCTTCGCGAAGAGGGTGTTGTGCGCGCCGGAGAGGATGGACAGGCCGATCGCGTCGGCGTCCTCCTGGATGGCGGTGTCCACGATTTGTTCCGGGGTCTGGTGGAGGCCGGTGTAGATGACCTCCATGCCGGCGTCCCGCAGCGCCCGCGCGATGACCTTCGCGCCCCGGTCGTGGCCGTCGAGCCCGGGCTTGGCCACCACCACACGAATCGGACCGGTCACTCCCATCACTGCCTCCCTGATGCGGCTGCCGGCGACCGGCCGCGCGGTTCCCCCGCGCCCGGGGCGCGGGGACGTGACAGCACGCTATCGCCCCGGATCCCGCGCCCGGCCGTTTCGCGGCGGAGAGCGAGGGGGAAATCACACATGGGACAACACGTTCGCTGCGCACCGCCCTCTCCTTCCGCGACTCACGGGCCGTCCGGCCCCCCGAGGCACGGGAGCAGCGGGCCACGGGCGTCGCGAGGGGAGCCGCGGCGAGGTCGCCGCAGCGCCGCGCCGGCAGCCGCCCGGTGTCGCGGCGCGGCCGCCCGCCCGGCTGCCCATGAGTGCGCACGGGGGACAGAGCCGCCTTCCGTGTGCCGTTCGGAGGTCGGCCATGGTGGCCCTGCCCTTTCTCACCCTTCTCTCCGCCCTGCTGCGCCCCTCGGCCGCCTTCGTGCGGTCCACGGTGCTGGAGCTGGCGATCCTCACCGGTCACGTATTGCTTTACCCGACCGGTGTGATCCAGGAGCGCCGCCCGCCGCCCCTCCCCGTCCCCGGCCCCGTCGCGGGCCCCGGCGACACGCCCGGGGCGGCATCGGGGGGCGAATCGGTACACGGGGCGCACCCGCCCGTTCTCCTCCTGCACGGTTTTATCGACAACCGTTCGGTTTTCGTCCTGCTGCGCCGCTCTCTGATCCGGCACGGCTGGAGCCGGGTGGAATCGCTGAATTACTCCCTTCTGACGTGCGACGTGCGGGCCGCGGCCGCGCTGCTCGGTCGGCGCGTGGAGGAGATCTGCGCGCGGACGGGCGCCGAGCGGATCGATGTGGTGGGGCACAGCCTCGGGGGCCTGATCGCGCGCTATTACGTCCAGCGGCTCGGAGGTGACGCCCGGGTCCGGACGCTGGTCACGCTGGGCACGCCGCACGGCGGGACCCGGGTCGTCCCGCTGATGTCCGCTCATCCGCTGGTGAGGCAGATGCGGCCCCGGTCGGACGTGGTCGAGGAGTTGGCCCGCCCCGCACCACACTGCGGCACGCGGTTCATCAGCTTCTGGAGCGATCTGGACCACTGGATGGTGCCCGTGGAGACAGCGAGGATCGAGCATCCCGATCTCCTCGCGCGCAACGTGCGGGTGACCGGCGTGGGCCATCTCGCGCTGCCGGTGCACGGGACGGTCGCAGCGGGCATCCGGCAGGCGCTGAGCGCCGAGGAAGCGCCGGCCGGGGCATCGGGAGCCGCATCGGTCGCCTGACCGGTATCCACCGTTCCGTTTGTTTTTGCTCGACAAAATCCGAACAATCTTCGAACGTCAAATCGGTTTCCCCGGGTTCAGTCCACCGAAAGGCGGCTAAATGCCCGGGCCGCGCCGGTCCGAAACGTGACGAAGATTGTCGGCATCCCATACCGCCGGGTACAGTCGCCGCTAATTCTCCTGCTCCCGAGGCGAAAGAGAAGTGGTGGTGAACGACCGTCACCCGTCGGCGGGCCCGAGCCCGACCGGTCCCGCTCAGGATCTCTCCTACGGGCACTACACGTCATACGAGGAGCAGAGCGCCTACCAGGGCCATCCCGGGTACGACGGCACCGACACCGGCCAGTGGAATGCCACGGGTTGGGGACACTCCCCGGACGCGTCCTGGGGCGGAGACACCTCCGGCCAGTGGGGCATCACCGGCCAGACCCAGACCTGGGACTTCACCGGTTACGACGCCGGGCAGCCCCCCGCCGAGACCGGCCAGTGGGACACCTCCGGCCAGTGGGACGTCTCGGGCCAGTGGAACACCGCGGAGCAGAGCGCCACGGGACAGTGGGACGCCTCCGGCCAGTGGGACACGTCCGGCCAGTGGGACGCCAACTCCTGGAACGCGACCGGCGCCTACGACACCGCCACGGCGCACCAGGAACAGCCCGGGCAGTCCGGGCACTCCGAGCAGTGGACAGCCCAGGCCCCCGATCAGACCTGGGACACCGCCGGCACCGGCGAGTACCGGAACTGGGACACCTCCGGGCAGTGGGAAGACCTCAGCGGTCAGCAGACGCAGACCTGGGACACCAGCGCGTACGCGGCCGCGGAAGAGGCACCGCCCGAGGCGCAGCCCGACGCGCAGCCCACGCCGACGGTCATGGTCGACCTCTCCGGCGCCGCACCGGCCCCCGTCCCCGGCGCCCGGTCCGTCGCCGATGCCGAGACCCGGACCATGTCGGTCGTCGAACCCGACGATCTTCCCGAGCCCACGGGCCCGTCCGCGGCGGACGCGCCTTCCCGCCAGGACATCCCCGGGCAGAGCCGGGGCCGCCGCAAGGGCACGCCCCCCCGGGCGGGCTACCGGCCGCGCCGCAAGGCCCTGCTGACCGTGGCCGTGCCCTCGGTCGCCGTCATGGGCGTCGCCGGGATCGCCGCCGCCTCCGTCTCCGGCGGTGGCGACAAGGGCGACGCCAAGCAGACGCAGGCGGCCTCCACCCCGGACGTCCCCGCCGTGCCCTCGATCGCCAACAGCAAGCTGGACACCCAGCTCGCCGGTCTCAGCCGGGGCGCCGACGACTTCGCCACCCGCGCCAACCGCACCCAGGAGCGCATCGACCTCAAGGCGCGGCAGGAGGAGGAGAAGAAGCGCAAGGCCGAGGAGGCCGCCCGCAAGGAGGCCGAGCGCCCGAAGTTCGCCCTGCCCGTCGCGCAGCACGGGCTGAGCGCGGCCTACGGCCAGGCCGGCGTCAACTGGATGTCGGTGCACACCGGCATCGACTTCCCGGTCGGCTACGGCACCCCCGTCATGGCCGCCACCGACGGCACGGTCCGCACGCAGTACAACGTGGCCTACGGCAACATGGCCATAGTCACCTCGCCCGACGGCACCGAGACCTGGTACTGCCACCTCAGCAGCACCAAGCTCCGCTCCGGCCAGGTCAAGGCCGGGGACGTCATCGCCTACTCGGGCAGCTCCGGCAACTCCACCGGCCCGCACCTGCACTTCGAGGTGCGGCCCGGCGGCTCGGCCGTCGACCCGGTGCCGTGGCTGCGCGGCCAGGGCCTCGACCCGACATAGGCGGGGACGGCCCCAGGAGGTGCCCCCGGGCGGGCTGATAGTGGCTGAGCCCAGCCACTATCAGCCCGTCCGGCGTTTGAGGACACCGCCGCGCAGCGGTGGTGCACCCCCCTCACGATCCGCCGGACAGGCTAAAGCTTCTCGACCGGTGCGTAGCGCAGCAGCAGCCGCTTGGGCTTCTCCTCGCCGAAGTCGACCGTCGCCTCGGCGTTGTCACCGCTGCCCTTGACGCCGACGACCGTGCCGAGCCCGAAGGAGTCGTGCGTGACGCGGTCCCCGACGGCCAGGGCCACGACGGGGCGGTCCTTGGTGCGCCGGGTGGCGAAGCCGCTCGGGCCCGCCTTGCCCGCGCCGCGGGAGGACGAGAGCCCTGAGGTGATGCCGGAGACCGCGCCCATGGAGGCCGACGGCGTCGCCGGGCCGGTGCGCCGCCACTGCACGTACTGGTCCGGGATCTCCTCCAGGAACCGCGACGGCGGGTTGTACGCGGGCTGTCCCCAGGCGCTGCGCATGCTCGCCCGGGTCAGGTACAGCCGCTCGCGCGCCCGGGTGATGCCCACGTAGGCGAGCCGGCGCTCCTCCTCCAGCTCCTTGGTCTGGCCGAGGGCGCGCATGTGCGGGAAGACGCCGTCCTCCATGCCGGTGAGGAACACGACGGGGAACTCCAGCCCCTTCGCGGTGTGCAGGGTCATCAGCGTGATGACGCCGCCGCCCTCGGTGTCCTCGTCCGGGATCTGGTCGGAGTCGGCGACCAGGGCGACCTTTTCCAGGAATTCCGCCAGCGTCCCCGGGCTCTCCTCGCCCTCGGCGGACCGCTCCTGCTCGAACTCCAGGGCCACCGCGGCGAGCTCCTGGAGGTTCTCGATGCGGGTCTCGTCCTGGGGGTCGGTGGACGCCTGGAGCTCGGCGAGGTAGCCCGTCCGCTCCAGGACCGCCTCCAGCACCGTCGCGGGGCCGGCCCCGGACTCGACGACGGTGCGCAGCTCCTCCATCAGGACGTTGAAGCGCTTGACGGCGTTCGCCGAGCGGGCCGCCATGCCGTACGCCTCGTCCACGCGCTTGAGCGCCTGCGGGAAGCTGATCTTCTCGCGCAGCGACAGAGCGTCGATCATGGCTTCCGCGCGGTCGCCGATGCCGCGCTTGGGGACGTTGAGGATGCGGCGCAGCGGCACGGTGTCCTCGGGGTTGGCGAGCACCCGCAGGTAGGCCAGGACGTCGCGGACCTCCTTGCGCTCGTAGAAGCGCACGCCGCCGACGACCTTGTAGGGCAGGCCGACGCGGATGAAGATCTCTTCGAACACACGCGACTGGGCGTTCGTCCGGTAGAAGATCGCGACGTCGCCGGCGCGGGCGTCCCCGGCGTCCGTGAGGCGGTCGATCTCGTCGGCGGTGAACTGGGCCTCGTCGTGCTCGGTGTCGGCGACGTAGCCGGTGATGGACGCGCCCGCCCCGGCCTCGGTCCACAGGTTCTTCGCGCGGCGGTTCTGGTTCCGCTCGATCACCGCGTTGGCGGCGGAGAGGATCGTCTGCGTGGAGCGGTAGTTCTGTTCGAGGAGGATGGTGGTGGCGTTCGGGTAGTCCTCTTCGAACTGGAGGATGTTGCGGATCGTCGCGCCCCGGAAGGCGTAGATCGACTGGTCGGCGTCACCGACGACGCACAGCTCCGCGGGCCCGTGCTCGGGGGTGTTCTCCGCGGTGCCGACGAGCTCGCGCACCAGGGTGTACTGGGCGTGGTTGGTGTCCTGGTACTCGTCGACGAGGACGTGGCGGAAGCGGCGCCGGTAGTGCTCGGCCACGTCCGGGAACGCCTGGAGCAGGTGCACCGTGGTCATGATGATGTCGTCGAAGTCGAGGGCGTTGGCCTCGCGGAGCCGCGACTGGTACATCGCGTACGCCTCGGCGAGCGTCTTCTCGAAACCGTCGGCGGCCTGGGCGGCGAAGTCCTCCTCGTCGATCAGCTCGTTCTTGAGGTTGGAGATTTTCGCGCTGAACGACTTCGGCGGGAACTTCTTCGGGTCGAGGTCCAGATCCCGGCAGACGAGCGCCATGAGCCGCTTGGAGTCGGCGGCGTCGTAGATCGAGAAGGAGGACGTGAAGCCCAGCTTCTTGCTCTCCCGGCGCAGGATCCGCACGCACGCGCTGTGGAACGTCATCACCCACATGGCGTGGGCGCGGGGACCCACGAGCTCCTCGACGCGCTCCTTCATCTCGCCCGCGGCCTTGTTCGTGAACGTGATCGCGAGGATCTGGCCGGGGTGGACGTGGCGCGTGCCCAGCAGGTGGGCGATGCGGTGGGTGAGCACCCGGGTCTTGCCCGAGCCGGCCCCGGCGACGATCAGCAGCGGCGAACCGTGGTGCACCACGGCGGCGCGCTGCTGGTCGTTCATGCCCTCCAGCAGGGCCGCGGGGTCGACGGCGGGGCGCGCCGCGCCGTCGCGGTAGTACGCCTCGCGGGGCACCGGGGCATCGAAAGCGCCCCCGAAGAGGTCGTGCGGCACCGGCTCGGGGGCCGCGTCCTCCGGGGGTGGCGGGTGCTCATCGCCCGAGGGGCCGAGGTCCGCCAGGAAGCTGTCGTCAAAGAGGCTGCTCATCGCCTCCCGAGTCTAGGCTGCCCCACTGACAGCCGGTCCCCCCTTCTCCGAACATCACTGCGATGGGGCGGGGCGTGTGCGGACGGCGGCCGGCCGTGATCTGGTTGCGCCGCTTCTCCGGGGCCTCGTCGACCTTGAGCTTGCGCTCGACGCGGGCGCCACCCCACTGCGCC
>NZ_JBEYZW010000088.1:0-28481 GCF_040646215.1 Streptomyces sp. NPDC046215
GTTTCGGCTGAGCTCAGCCGAAACCAGCCCGTCCGGCGTTTGAGGACGCGCCCGCAGGGCGCTCGCCGCCGCAGGCGGCAACGACGGCCCGCGGCCGAAAACCCCCGGACACACCAGGCCGGACCGAACAAAAGGGTGGACCCGTATGCAAGACAGACCCGCACGTCCCCGGCTCACGCGCCGCCGCGTCCTCGCCGCCGGCGCAACAGGCATCGCCGCTCTCACCGTGCCCGCGGCCCGGGCCGCTCCCGCCGCCGACCTCCGGCCGTACGCCTCCTACTGGTACCCCGACCGCCTCCCGCCCGGCTCGCCGGGCCCCGGGATCACCTGGCGGAGCCTGCGCACCTGGACGCCGGAGGGCGACGGCGACCTGCCGTTCAACAAGGCGACCGTGCCGCTCGCCGCCCGCTTCACTCCCCCGCCGGCGGGCACCACCGCCCGCGCCGGGCAGGCCCGGGTCTGCGCGCTCGTCTCCTTCGCCCACACCTCGGGCAACCCCTCCCAGGGCTCGGACACCGCGGACTTCTACGCGCTGACGCACTGGGCCTACCTCGACGAGCTCGTCTTCTGGGGCGGCTCCTCCGGCGAGGGGCTGATCCTGGCGCCCAACGCGCCCGTCGTGGACGCCGCCCACCGCAACGGCGTGCCCGTCCTGGGGACGGTGTTCCTGCCGCCCGCGGCGTACGGGGGGCGCCTGGAGTGGACGCGGGACCTGGTGCGGCGGGGCCCGGACGGTGGTTTCCCGCTGGCCGACCAGCTGATCCGGGTGGCCCGCGCGTACGGGTTCGACGGCTGGTTCGTCAACGCCGAGACCGGTGGCGGTGACGCCCGGCTGGCCGCGGACATGCGGGACTTCCTCGCCCACCTGCGCACGCACGGCCGGGGGCTGCGCGTCACCTGGTATGACGCGATGGCCGTCTCGGGTGACATCTCCTGGCAGAACGAGCTGAACGACCACAACGCGCCCTTCTTCCGCGCCGCCGACTCGATGTTCCTCAACTTCAACTGGACCCGCTCCGGCCTCCTCGCGTCGGGGCAGCGCGCCACGGCCCTGGGGCGCGGCCCCTACGAGCTGTGGGCGGGAGTGGACGTCGAGGCGAACGGCTGGGACACACGGGTCGACTGGGACGCGGTGGTCCCGGCGGACGGCCCGCACCGCGTCTCGTACAGCTTCTACCGGCCGGAGTGGACGTGGCGGAGCCTGCCCGAGGGCGGCCGCGACCCGGGGGCCTTCCACGCGCGCGACGACCGCTTCTGGTCCGGGGCCGCGCTGGACCCGGCCGCGCCGCCCACCGGCCCGTGGCGGCCGCCGGCCGCGGCCGTCGCGGACCGCTCCACGCTCACCGGCCTGCCGTTCGCGACGACCTTCAACACCGGACACGGCACGGCCTGGTACGAGCGGGGCCGGCGCGCCTCGGACGCCGCCTGGAACCACCTGGGGCTCCAGGACCGGCTGCCGGGCCGCCGCTGGACGCTGCGCACCGCCGGTCCGCGGCCGCGGGTCGCGTTCGACTTCTCTGACGCCTGGCGGGGCGGCAGCAGCCTCCTGGTGGACAGCGTGGACAACGGGGCCGGCGCGCCGGTCACCGTCGAGCTGTACACGGCCCGGCTGCCGCTGTCGGAGGCGACGGTGGTGGACCTCGCGCACCGCACCGACCCCGGCTCGGCGGGGGTGCGGGTGGAGCTAGCGGTGGCCCTGGAACCGGGCCGCTTCACCTACCTGCCGGCCGGAGAGCTGCCGGCGGGCGGGCAGGGCTGGTCCACGGTGACGCTGCGGCCCGGGGCCCTGGCGCGCGCCGGTACGGTCCACGCCCTGGGCGTCCGGCTGACCGCGCCCGACGGCGGCGCGGTCCGCTGGCGGCTGGGCGGCCTCGCGGTGCGGGACGGCGTGCCGCCCGTCCCCGCGCGCCCGGGCCCGGTGCGCGTGACCGCTTCCCGCACGGACGCCGGCGGGACGGCGGCGCTGCGCCTGGCCTGGGCCCCGGCGGCGCGCCGCCTCGGGCCCGTCCGCCACTACGAGCTGCACCAGGTGCTGCCCGACGGCGGCCGCCGCTTCCTCGGCGGCACGTGTGGGCATGCCTACTACGTCGCGGGCCTGCGCCGTGAGGCCGCGGAGGAGACCACGCGCGTCGAAGTGCGCGCCGTGGACGAGCTGTACGCCTCCTCGGCACCCGCTTCGGTCATCTTCCGCTGGTAGCCCCTTCGTCGTGAGGACACGGATCGATGCACAACGACCGCACGATCACCGAAGCCCGTCTGAAGCGGGTGCTGGACGAACGCGTCCGGCCGGCCGTGTACCCCGTCTCGGTGCCCCTGGAGGTGTCCGTGTGGGACGCCCCGGGTGAACCCGTGCCGGTGGCGGAGGGCCTGGCCGCCCCGCGGCGGCCCGTGGAGCCGGGCGCCCCGTGGGGCCCGCCGTGGGGGACGAGCTGGTTCACCGTGGCGGGCACCGTGCCCCGGGAGTGGGCCGGGCGGACGGTGGAGGCCCTGCTCGACCTCGGCTTCGACGAGAACATGCCCGGCTTCCAGTGCGAGGGGCTCGTCTACCGGCCGGACGCCTCGCCCGTGAAGGGGCTCAACCCCCGTAACCAGTGGGTGCGGATCGCCGAGAGCGCGTCCGGCGGGGAGCAGGTGCTGCTGCACGTCGAGGCGTCGTCCAACCCGGTGATCCTCGACTACCACCCCTTCGTGCCGACGGAGCTGGGCGACCGGGAGACCGCGGACGCGGCTCCCCGCTACCGGCTGGGCCGGATGGACCTGGCCGTCTTCGACCGCCCGGTGTGGGAGCTGGTGCAGGATCTGGAGGTGCTGGGCGAGCTGATGGCCGAGCTGCCGGAGGACTCCCCGCGGCGCTGGGAGATCCTCCGGGCGGTCGAACGGGCCCTGGACGCGGTCGATCTTCAGGACGTCGGGCGGACGGCGGAGCGGGCCCGCCGGGAGCTGGCGGGGGTGCTGTCCGCGCCCGCCCACGCCTCGGCGCACCGGCTCAGCGCGGTCGGGCACGCGCACATCGACTCGGCGTGGCTGTGGCCGCTGCGGGAGACGGTGCGCAAGGTGGCGCGTACGACGTCGAACATGACGGCGCTGCTGGAGGACGAGCCGGAGTTCGTCTACGCCATGTCGCAGGCCCAGCAGTTCGCGTGGATCAAGGAGCACCGGCCCGAGGTGTACGCGCGGGTGAAGAAGGCCGTCGCGGAGGGCCGCTTCGTGCCGGTGGGCGGGATGTGGGTGGAATCTGACACGAACATGCCCGGGTCGGAGGCGCTCGCGCGGCAGTTCGTGCACGGGAAGCGGTTCTTCCTGGAGGAGTTCGGGATCGAGACGGAGGAGGTGTGGCTGCCGGACTCCTTCGGCTACTCGGTGGCCCTTCCGCAGCTGGTGAGGCTGTCGGGTTCGAAGTGGTTCCTGACGCAGAAGATCTCCTGGAGCCGGACGAACAAGTTCCCGCACCACACGTTCTGGTGGGAGGGCCTGGACGGCACCCGGGTCTTCACGCACTTCCCGCCGATCGACACCTACAACTCCCAGCTGTCGGGCCGGGAGGTGGCGCACGCGGTCCGCAACTTCCAGGAGAAGGGCGGCGCCACCCGCTCGCTCGCCCCGACCGGCTGGGGGGACGGCGGCGGGGGCACGACCCGCGAGATGCTGGCCCGGGCGCGGCGGCTGGCGGACCTGGAGGGCTCGGCCCGGGTCGGCTTCGAGAAGCCGTCGGCGTTCTTCGAGAAGGCGCAAGCGGAGTACGGGCACGCCCCGGTGTGGGCGGGTGAGCTGTATCTGGAGCTGCACCGCGCCACGCTCACGAGCCAGGCGCGGACGAAGCGGGGCAACCGCCGGTCGGAGCACCTGCTGCGGGAGGCGGAGCTGTGGGCGGCGACGGCGGCGGTGCGCACCGGATTCCCCTACCCGTACGAGGCGCTGGACCGGCTGTGGAAGACAGTGCTGCTGCACCAGTTCCACGACATCCTGCCGGGCACGTCGATCGCGTGGGTGCACCGGGAGGCGGCGCAGACGTACGCGCGGGTGGCGGCGGAGCTGGAGGAGATCGTCGGGGGTGCGACGGCGGCGCTGGCCGGTGACGGCACGGGCGGGGGCACGGTGGTCTTCAACGCGGCGCCGCACGGGCGGGGCGGAGCGGCGGCGCACGGCGCCGTCGTGGCGCGGCCGGCCGCCGAGCACTCCGGGCAGGTGGTGGCCCGCCCGCGCGAGGGCGGTGGCTTCACCCTCGGGAACGCGTGGCTGCGGGTCGAGGTGGACGGGCGGGGACTCGTCGTCTCCGTCTACGACCTGGAGGCGGATCGGGAGACTCTCGCCCCGGGCGCGGCGGCCAATCTGCTGCAGCTGCACCCGGACTTCCCCAACATGTGGGACGCCTGGGACGTCGACCACTTCTACCGGAACACGGTCACCGACCTGACGGACGTCGAGACTCTGGAGCTGACCGACGGCGGGGTCGTGCGGGTGGTGCGGGCCTTCGGGGCCTCGCGGGTCGAGCAGCGCATCTCGCTCCCGTCGAACATGAGGCGCCTGGACCTGGAGACGGAAGTCGACTGGCACGAGACGGAGAAGTTCCTCAAGGCCGCCTTCCCGCTGGACCTCCATACGGACCGGGTGGCCGCAGAGACCCAGTTCGGGCACCTCTACCGCCCCACGCACACCAACACCAGCTGGGACGCGGCGAAGTTCGAGGCGTGCGCGCACCGGTTCGTGCACCTGGAGGAGCCGGGCTGGGGAGTGGCCGTCGTCAACGACTCGACGTACGGCTACGACGTGACGCGGTCGGTGCGCGAGGGCGGTCCGGGGACGACGACCACGGTCCGGCTGTCCCTGCTGCGGGCGCCGCGGTTCCCCGACCCGCGCACCGACCAGGGCACGCACCGCTTCCGGTACGCGCTGGTGCCGAACGCGTCGGTGGGGGACGCGGTGCGCGAGGGGTACCGCATCAACCTGCCGGAGCGGCGGGTGCCCGGTGACACCGGGGTGCGGCCGCTGGTGGAGGTGGCCGGGGAGAACGGGGAGGCCGTCGTCGTCTCGGCGGTCAAGCTGGCGGACGACGGCAGCGGTGACGTCGTCGTCCGGCTGTACGAGTCGCTCGGCGGGCGGGCCCGCGCCCGGCTGGAGGCGGGGTTCGCGGTGGCGGCGGCGTCGGGGTGTGACCTGCTGGAGCGGCCGGGCTCCGCCGTGGCAGTCGAGGACGGCCGGATCCTCCTGGCTCTGCGGCCGTTCGAGATCGTCACCCTGCGGCTGAGCCGCGCGTGAGGGCCGTGGGAGGAGCACGGAACTCGCGCTCCTCCCCCGCCCGGCGGCGTCAGGCGCCGATCGCCCTCATCAGCATGGGGTAGGAGACGACGAGCTCGCGTTCCCAGTACGGCCAGGTGTGGATGCCCGTGGAGGCGCACACGGTGGCCGGGATGCCGAGCTTCTTCAGCTTCGCCCGCAGCTGTCCGTTCATGCCGAAGATGGTGCGTTCGACGAGCTCGGGGCCGTGTGCGGCCGGGTCGTTGCAGCGGGAGGCGGGGGCCGGCGGGTCGCCCCACTTCCAGCCGGGGCCGGTGTCGGTGCCGTTGGCGTAGAAGAGGTGGAGCGGGATGCCCTTGAGTCCGGCCGCCTGGTGGAGGGAGCTGTTCCGCTCCCAGAGCCACCGCTGCCGCACGTCCTTGGGGTCGGTGGTGTCGAAGGGGTACCCGGGCTCGCCCCAGATCCGCTTCCAGTCCGTCAGGCAGACGAGGCCCCCGCCGACCTTGACCGCGTCGGGGCCGTGCGGGCCGCCGTCCGGTGACCGGTAGAGGGGGTTGACGTAGCCGCTGTAGGAGGCGGCCGCGCGGAAGGCCCCCGGGTGCTTCGCGGTGAGCGTCAGGGCGCCGTGGCCGCCCATCGACAGCCCGCCGACGGCGGCCCGGCGGGGGTCGGCCCGGTACTCGCGCTCCAGCAGGGGCCGCAGTTCGTCCATGAGGTAGGTCTCCCACGCGGGGGCGCCCCACCGGCCGTGGTTGTGCCAGTCGCTGTAGTTGCTGCAGCCGCTCGTCTCCGGCAGGACGACGACGGCGTCCCGCGCGGCGGCGAGCTCCTCGATGTGGGTGTTGCGGGTCCAGTCGGTGTGGTTGCCTCCGCCGCCGTGGAGCATCCACAGCGTGGGCCAAGTCCGGGACGTGTTCTTCGTCCAGCCCTTGGGAAGCAGGAGCCGCACCCACTTGGACGGTGCGTCGAGGGAGGGCGAGGAGACCGCGACGTCGAGCATCCGGTCACCGGCCCGTACTTCCCTGACGACACGGGCGGGACCGGCCGCGGCGGCCGGGTCGGCGGCCGTGGCCGCCCCCGTCGCCGCGGCCGGGAACAGCAGCCCGAGCACGGCGAGGGCCCACCCGGCCCGCGCCCTGCCCCCGAGTCTTCTGCGCCACGCCTTGTGCACCATGCGAATCGCCCCTCACTTCGGAGATGGGCGGGCATATTACGGTGAGGGAATGACGACATTCGTGGCGCTGTTGCGCGGCATCAACGTGGGCGGCAAGCAGCGCGTTCCCATGGGGACCCTGCGCGAGTTGCTGGCCGACTTGGGCTGTGACGCGGTGCGTACGCACCTGAACAGCGGAAACGCCGTCTTCACCCATCGGGGCGCGGGGGCGGGGCAGCTGGCCGACGGACTGGCGGAGGCGATCAGCCGTGAGCTGGGGCTGTCCGTGAGCTGCCTGGTCCGCACCGCGGGTGACATGCGCCGCGTGGTTGACGCCAACCCGTTCGCCGGACAGGAGATCGACCCGTCGCGTTTCCTGGTGACGTTCCTCGCCGCCCCCGCGGACCCGGCCACCGTCGCGGGCATCGACCCGGCGGCGTACGCGCCCGAGGCGTTCGCGCTGGGCGAGCGCGAGCTGTACCTGCACTGCGCGAACGGCATCCGGGACTCCCGGCTGGCGAAGGTCCTCACGGAGCGCCGGCTGGGCGTGGTGGGCACCGCCCGCAACTGGAACACGGTCACCCGCCTTGCGGAGATGGCGGGCGAAACGGATCCGGTGGGCCGGGTGGCGGATCGTGGGGATGCACCACCGCTGCGCGGCGCCTGAGAACGCGCCCGCAGGGTGCTCGCCGCCGCGGGCGGCAAAACGGCAGGCCCGCAGCCGAAGGCCCGCCGGGCACGCCCTAGCATGCGGACATGAAGCTGCGTTTCCCCCGCTCCCGCGGGCGCCGGCTGCTCGCCGCCACAGCCGCTGTCGCGGTGCTCGCCGGCGCGGGCACCGCGGCCGTGGCCGCGGCCGCCGACGGCGATCCGCCCGTCCACCGCGAGGACCGGTATCTGCCGATGCCCGTGTCGCCCGGCGCGAAGAAGGACGGCGTGCGCGTCGACACGTCCTTCTTCACCGCCGGGGGCGGTGGGCGCAGGCCGGCCGTCCTGCTGGCGCACGGCTTCGGCGGCAGCAAGGACGACCTGCGCGAGCAGGCAGAGGAGCTGGCGCGGTCGGGCTACGCGGTGCTGACGTGGTCGGCGCGCGGCTTCGGGCGCTCGTCGGGCCGGATCGGCCTCAACGACCCCGACCGCGAGGTCGCCGACGTGAGCCGGCTGATCGACTGGCTCGCCGCGCGCCCGGAGGTGCGCCTGGACGCCTCGGGCGACCCCCGGGTCGGGATCGCGGGCGCCTCGTACGGCGGCGCGGTGGCCCTGCTCGCGGCCGGGCACGACAAGCGCGTCGACGCCATCGCCCCACAGATCACGTACTGGAACCTCGCCGACGCGCTGTTCCCGAACGACGTGTTCAAGAAGCTGTGGGCCGGCATCTTCTTCACCACCGGTTCGGCGGGGAGCGCGACCGGCGCCCGGCCCGGCGCGCCCGCCCTGCCCGCGCCGTCCGCCCCGTCCCCCGCCACGGCGTCCGGCTGCGGCCGGTTCGAGGCGTCGCTGTGCGCGATGTACGAGCGGGTGGCCGTCGCCGGGAAGCCGGACGCTCAGGCGCGTGAACTGCTGGAGCGCCGCAGCCCCTCCGCCGTCGCCGACCGCATCAAGGTGCCCGCCCTCCTCGTGCAGGGACAGAGCGACTCGCTCTTCCCCCTCGACCAGTCGGACGCCGCCGCCCGGGCCGTCGGGCGCAACGGCGCGCCCGTCTCCGTCGACTGGATCGCGGGCGGCCACGACAGCGGCGTCGGCGAGAGCGACCGCGTCGAGCGGCGCACGCGCGCCTGGTTCGACCGCTACCTCAAGGACGACGGGGAGGCGGGGACCGGGCCCGCGTTCCGGGTCAGCAGGACCGGGGGCATCGACACCACCGACGGCAAGGCCCGGCTGCGCGGCGCGAGCGGCGAGCGCTACCCCGGGCTGCGGCACGACACCCGGCCGGTGCCCCTGGCCGGGCGCCCGCAGTCGTTCGGCAACCCGGCGGGCGGGGCGCCGCCCGCGATTTCCGCGGTGCCCGGGGTCGGGGCCGTCTCGCAGCTGTCGGGGCTCGGGCTCGGGTTGTCGCTGGACTTCCCCGGCCAGCACGCCCGTTTCGACTCCGCGAAGCTCACCGAGGGCATCCGCGTCACCGGCTCCCCCACCGTGAAGGTGAAGGTCGCCTCGGACACCGGTGAGGCCGTCCTGTTCGCCAAGGTCTACGACATCGGGCCGAAGGGACAGCAGGTGCTGCCCGGGCAGCTGGTGACCCCGGTGCGCGTCGAGGGCGCCAAGGGCGGCCGGACCGTGGAGGTGACGCTGCCCGCCATCGACCACACCTTCGAGTCCGGGCACCGGATGGGGCTGGTCCTCTCCGCCACCGACCTGGGGTACGCCTCGCCGGTCCGGCCGGCTTCGTACACCGTGGCGCTGGAGGGGGGCCTGAGCGTGCCGACCGCGCCCGGGGTGCGGACCGCTTCCGCCGCGCTGCCCTGGTGGGCCTGGGGCCTGCCCCTGGCCGGCCTGGCCGTCGCGGCCGGAGTGCTCCTGACCGGGCGGCGGCGCACCACCGCGCCCGCTCCCGACCCGGCGCTCGCCGGGGTGCCGCTGCAGATCACGGGGCTGAGCAAGCGGTACGCCAAGTCCGCCGACCGGTACGCGGTGCGCGAGCTGTCCTTCCGGGTCGAACGCGGCCAGGTGCTGGGGCTGCTCGGCCCGAACGGCGCGGGCAAGACCACGACGCTGCGCATGCTCATGGGCCTGATCCGCCCGGACGGCGGCGAGGTGCGGGTCTTCGGGCACGCGATCCGGCCGGGGGCGCCGGTACTGTCGCGGGTCGGCGCGTTCGTGGAGGGGGCGGGGTTCCTGCCGCACCTGTCCGGCCGGGCCAACCTCGACCTGTACTGGCAGGCGACCGGCCGGCCCGCCGGGGACGCGCACATCGACGAGGCCCTGGAGATCGCCGGGCTGGGCTCCGCGCTGGAGCGCGCCGTGCGGACGTATTCGCAGGGCATGCGGCAGCGGCTCGCCATCGCCCAGGCCATGCTGGGGCTGCCGGACCTGCTGATCCTCGACGAGCCGACCAACGGTCTCGACCCGCCGCAGATCCGCGAGATGCGCGAGGTGATGATCCGGTACGCGGCCGCCGGCCGCACCGTCATCGTCTCCAGCCATCTGCTCTCCGAGGTCGAGCAGAGCTGTACGCACCTGGTGGTGATGGACCGCGGGCAGCTGGTGACCGCCGGGCCGGTCGCGGACATCGTGGGCTCCGGCGACACCCTGCTCGTGGGCGTCGAAGGCACGCTCTCCGAGCCGGTGGTGGAGAAGGTGGCGGCGCTGCCCGGTGTCGTCTCCGCCGTGCGCGCGGACGAGGGGCTGCTGCTGCGGCTCGACGGGCTGAGCGCGCCGGAGTTGCTGGTGGAGCTCGTCAGGCTGGAGGTTCCGGTGGCGCGCGTGGGTCCGCACCGCCGCCTGGAGGACGCGTTCCTGACCCTGATCGGAGGTCCCGCATGAGCACCGAGGTGACGATGGCGGCGGAGTCCGCGCCGGGGTACCGCGCGCGGCACACGCTGCCGCTGCGGGTGGAGGCGATGCGGCAGTTGCGCAGGCGGCGCACGCTGGTGGTCGGGGCGGTGCTCGCGGTCCTGCCGTTCGTGCTGATCGCGGCCTTCGCGATCGGCGGGCAGCCGAGCGGCCGGGACGACCGCATCACGCTGATCGACACGGCCACCGCCTCCGGGGTGAACTTCGCGGCGACGTGCCTGTTCGTCTCGGCGGGCTTCCTGCTCGTGGTGCCGGTGGCCCTGTTCTGCGGGGACACGGTGGCGTCCGAGGCGAGCTGGGCGTCCCTGCGCTACCTGCTGGCGGCGCCGGTGCCGCGGTCCCGGCTGCTGCTGAGCAAGCTGACGGTGGCGCTGGGGTTCAGCGCGGCGGCGATGGTGCTGCTCCCCGTGGTGGCCCTGGCCGCCGGCACGGCCGCGTACGGCTGGGGGGACCTGCAGATCCCCACGGGGGGCGCGCTGCCGGGCGACACGGCCGTGGTGCGGCTCGTGGTCGTGGTCGCGTTCATCTTCGTCGGGCAGTTGGTGACGGCGGGGCTGGCGTTCTGGCTGTCGACGGTCACGGACGCGCCGCTGGGCGCGGTGGGCGGTGCGGTGGGGCTGACCATCGTGGGCAACGTGCTGGACGCGGTCACCGCGCTCGGCGACTGGCGCGACTTCCTGCCGGCGCACTGGCAGTTCGCGTGGGCGGACGCGCTCCAGCCGCACTTGGAGTGGGGCGGCATGCTCAAGGGCTCGGCGGTGTCGGTGGCGTACGCGCTGGTGCTGTTCGCCCTGGCGTTCCGGCACTTCCGGGGGAAGGACGTGGTGTCCTGAAGGGGGTGGGGCGGCGGAGGGCGGCCCCCCGGCCGTAGCGGCCGAGCGGTCGTAGCGGTCGTAGCGGTCGTGCGTGCTTAGCCGTTTGTCGGCGTGTCCGGCAAGGCCGCGTCGTCGGCCGTCGTCCCTGGGCGCGAGCGGGGCCGGTGACGACCCTCAAGGTCTTTGCCGGCCCAGCCGCACCGTGCGGCATCGGGGTTTACGGCCTGCCGGGCCCTCGTCGGGCCCGCCGGAAGCCCGCAGGCTCATACCTATGGGGGACCTCCACGAACCGCCGGTCTGCCGCTCCTGCGGGGCCACCGGCGGCACCGTCTGCGACCGGGGGCTGCCCTCCGGGCCGCTCTGCGACCCCTGCTTCGCCGAGGAGGTCCTCACCACCGACGAGAGGCAGGCGATCGAGGAAGGTGCCACCGCTCTCGCGCCCCCGGCGCCGCCGAGCTGCCTCCGGTGCGGCACCCCGCGGGACCGGTGCGAGACCGGGTACGGGCACTACCTCCTCCTCGAACCCGGCCCCGCGCTCCCCGTCGCCGTCGTCCCCGTCGGACACCGGTGGTTCATCGCGGGAGACGGCCGCGCCGTCAACTGGACCGGTGCGCGGCCTCTCGCCCGGCACTGCCGCGTCGCCCACCGGCACGTGTGCGGCCACCGGCCGCACCCCGAGCTCCTGGCGCCGGTCTTCACCGCCCTCTGGCTGCACAACCGGGCCGTCGCCGGCCTGCCCCTCGACTGACGTCCCCCACCGTGCCGTCACCGCCCCGCCCCGTACACCGGTCGCGGCGGCCGCAGGTCCGGGAGCATGTTACGGACCGCCGTGCCGGCCTCCGCCGGGGTCCAGCGGGCTCCCTTGTCGGCCGTCGGGCCGGGGTGCCAGCCCTCCATCAGCGTGATGCGCCCGCCTTCCGCTTCGAAGACGTGGCCGCTGACGCCGTGCGAGTCCGCCGACGCGAGCCACACCACCAGCGGGGAGACGTTGTCGGGGGCCATGGCGTCGAAGCCGGCCGCCGGAGAGGCCATGGCGTCGCGGTGGGTCCATTCGGTCATCCGGGTGCGGGCGGCCGGGGCCACGGCGTTGACCTGGACGCCGTAGCGGCCGAGTTCGGCCGCGGCGACGAGCGTGAGGCCGAGGATCCCGGCCTTGGCGGCAGCGTAGTTGCCCTGTCCGACGCTGCCGTGCAGCCCGGCGCCGGAGGTGGTGTTGACGATGCGCGCCCGGGGCGTGCGGCCGGCCTTGGCCTCGGCGCGCCAGTGCGCACCGGCGTGTTTGAGCGGCAGGAAGTGGCCGGTGAGGTGCACGCGGACGACGGCGTCCCAGTCGTCCTCATCGAGGTTGAGGAGCATCCGGTCGCGCAGGAAGCCGGCGTTGTTGACGAGGGCGTCGAGGCGCCCGTAGGTGTCGAGGGCGAGGGCCACCAAGGAGGCCGCGCCCCGGGAGGTGGCGATGTCGCCGGTGTGGGCGACGGCCTCGCCGCCGCGCGCCGTGATCTCGTCGGTGACCTGCTGGGCGGGGCTCGCGGAGCCGCCCGCGCCGCCGGGGTCCACGCCGAGGTCGTTGACGACGACCTGGGCGCCCGCCGCGGCCAGCGCGAACGCGTGGGCCCGGCCGAGGCCGCGGCCCGCTCCCGTGACGACCGCGACGCGCCCGGCACAGATTCCCGTCATGTCAGTACTCCCGCTGGGTGGAACATGTCAGCACTCCTCCTGGGTGGACGGGGCGTTGGACGCGCCGAGGAAGGCCGGGCGTTCCCCGCCGCCGTGGACGAGCAGGCTGGCGCCGGTGATGTACGCGGCCCGCTCCGAGGCGAGGAAGACGGCGGCCTCCCCGATCTCGCCGGGCTCGGCGAGGCGGCCCGCGGGCACGGTGCGGGCGACGGCGGCGACGCCGTCCGCGTCGCCGTAGTGGAGGTGGGCGGACTCGGTGCGCACCATGCCGAGGACGAGGGTGTTCACCCGGATCGCGGGGGCCCATTCGACGGCCATGGTGCGGGCGAGGTTCTCCAGGCCGGCCTTGGCGGCGCCGTAGGCGGCGGTGCCGGGCGAGGGCCGGGTGCCGCTCACGCTGCCGATCATCAGGATGCTGCCGCCCGTGTCCTGTGCGCGCATGACGCGGTGGGCGGCGAGCGAGGCCGTCAGCGGTGCGGTGAGGTTGAGGTCGAGCACCCGCGCGTGCCGGTCCGCGTCCGCGGCACCGAGGAGGCGGAACGGCGTGCCGCCCGCGTTGTTCACCAGGACGTCCAACGCCCCGTGCTCGGCCGCCACTTGCGCGATGAACGCCTCCGTGGCACCGGGGTCGCGCAGGTCGGCGGCGAGGAACCGCGCGGTGCGCCCCCCTGCCGTGACCGGCCGCTCCGGGGGCCGGCGGGCGCAGACGACCACCCGGGCCCCGGAGCGCAGGAACGCCCGTGCGATGCCCGCTCCGACGCCGCGCGTGCCGCCCGTGACGACGGCGACGGGCGGGGTTCCGGCACTGCCCACTGTGCACCTCCCGTGGTGGCGGTTCCGCTGCTACCTTTCCACCTAACAAACGTTAGGTGGAAAGGTAGCTGATCCCCTGATGGGTGTCTCCACCGCACGGCCCGAGGCGGGCGTCGCCGTCGTCACCGTGGACTTCCCGCCGGTCAACGCCCTCCCGGTGCAGGGCTGGTACGACCTCGCGGAGGCCGTGCGCGCGGCCGGCGCGGACCCCGGGGTCCGCTGTACGGTCCTCGCCGCCACCGGGCGCGGCTTCAACGCCGGGGTCGACATCAAGGAGATCCAGCGCACCCCCGGGCACACGGCCCTCATCGGCGCCAACCACGGCTGCGCCGCGGCGTTCTCGGCCGTCTACGACTGCCCGGTGCCGGTCGTCGCCGCCGTGCACGGCTTCTGCCTCGGCGGGGGCATCGGCCTGGTCGGCAACGCGGACGCCGTCGTCGCGGCCGACAACGCCACGTTCGGCCTGCCGGAGCTGGACCGCGGCGCGCTGGGCGCCGCCACCCACCTGGCCCGGCTCGTGCCCCAGCACCTGATGCGCACCCTGTACTACACCTCGCGGACGGTCACGGCGCAGGAGCTCCACCGGCACGGCTCGGTCTGGCGGGTCGTCCCGCTGCGCGAACTGACGCGTGCGGCCATGGAGTTGGCGCGGGAGATCGCCGCCAAGGACGGGTCGCTGCTCCGGCTGGCCAAGGCCGCGCTCAACGGCATCGACCCCGTCGACGTCCGCCGCAGCTACCGCTACGAGCAGGGCTTCACCTTCGAAGCCGGCCTGAGCGGCGTCTCCGACCGGCACCGCGACGCGTTCGTCGCGGCCCGGACCCGGCCCGAGCCCCCCGAGGAGCCCTCCATGGAGCGGGAGTCATGAGCGCCGACAAGAGGATGACCGCGGACGAGGCCGTCGCCCGGCTGGAGAGCGGCATGACGCTCGGCATCGGCGGCTGGGGCTCCCGGCGCAAGCCCATGGCCCTCGTCCGGGCCCTGCTGCGCTCGGACGTCACCGATCTGACGGTGGTCTCCTACGGCGGCCCGGACGTGGGGCTGCTCGCGGCCGCGGGCCGCATCCGCAGGCTCGTCACGGCCTTCGTCACCCTCGACTCGATCCCCCTCGAACCGCACTTCCGGGCGGCCCGGCAGCGGGGCGGCTTCGAGCTGACGGAGCTGGACGAGGCGATGTTCATGTGGGGACTGACGGCGGCGGCGCACCGGCTGCCGTTCATGCCCGTGCGGGCGGGGCTCGGCTCGGACGTGATGAGCGTCAACCCCGGCCTGCGGACGGTCGTCTCACCGTACGAGGACGGCGAGGAGTTCGTCGCCGTGCCGGCGCTCACGCTGGACGCGGCGCTGGTCCACCTCAACCGGGCCGACGCGCACGGCAACGCCCAGTACCTGGGCCCGGACCCGTACTTCGACGATCTCTTCTGCGAGGCCGCCCGGGAGGCGTACGTGTCCTGCGAACGCGTCGTCGGCACCGCGGAGTTCGCCGCCGCCGGGGGGCCGCAGACCCTGCTCGTGCAGCGGCACTGCGTCAACGGGGTCGTCGAGGCGCCGGGCGGGGCCCACTTCACGTCGTGCGTGCCGGACTACGACCGGGACGAGGCGTTCCAGGCCGCGTACGCGGAGGCCGCCGCCGACCCGGCGGCGTGGGCCGCGTTCACGGGCCGCTTCCTGTCCGGCGACGAGGACGCCTACCGGGCCGCCGTCGCGGGCTTCTCCCACCAGGCGTCCGACGATACGCCCGAAGCCGCCGGACGCGGGGGAACGCAGTGAAGGCCGGCCGGGCCGAGATGTGCGCGGTGGCGTGCGCGGAGGCGTGGCGCGGCGACGGCGAGATCCTCGCGAGTCCGATGGGCGTGCTGCCCACCATCGGCGCGCGGCTGGCGAAGCTCACCTTCTCCCCCGACCTGCTGCTGACGGACGGGGAGGCCCTGCTGACGGCCGACGTCCCGGCCCTGGCGGCGCGGGCCGGGGTCGTCGAGGGGTGGCTGCCGTACCGCCGGCACCTCGCCCTGGTGACGGGTGGCAGACGGCACGTGATGATGGGCGCGAGCCAGCTCGACCGGCACGGCAACCAGAACATCTCCTGCATCGGCGACTGGAAACAGCCCTCCCGTCAGCTGCTCGGCGTGCGCGGCGCGCCCGCCAACACGCTGAACCACCCGACCAGTTACTGGATTCCCCGGCACTCACCGCGCGTCCTGGTGGAACGGGTCGACATGGTCTGCGGTGTCGGCTACGACCGGGCGGCGGCCGCGGGGCCCTCCGCGACGCGCTTCCACCGCATCCCGCGCGTCGTCACCGACCTGGCCGTCCTCGACTTCGAGACGCCGGACCGCACGATGCGGGTCCGCTCCCTGCACCCCGGCGTCACCGCCGCGGAGCTGCGGGCGGCGACGGGTTTCGCCCTGCGCGTGCCCGACGACGTGCCGGCCACCCGCGCCCCGACGGCCGAGGAGCTGCGCCTGATCCGCGGGGTGATCGACCCGGCGGGCCTGCGGGAGAGGGAGGTCCGGCCGTGAGGACCGCCTTCACCGAGCTGGTCGGCGTGCGGCACCCCGTCGTCCAGACGGGCATGGGCTGGGTCGCGGGGCCCCGCCTGGTCTCGGCGGCGGCGAACGCGGGGGCGCTCGGCGTCCTGGCCTCCGCGACGATGACGCCCGGTCAGCTGCGGGCCGCGATCCGGGAGGTGCGCTCGCGCACGGACCGGCCCTTCGGCGTCAACCTCCGCGCGGACGCGCATGACGCCGCCGAGCGCACCGGCATCCTCATCGAGGAAGGCGTGCGGGTCGCCTCCTTCGCGCTGGCGCCCTCCGCCGCGCTGATCGGCCGTCTGAAGGACGCCGGTGTCGTCGTCATCCCGTCCGTCGGCGCGCGGCGCCACGCGGAGAAGGTCGCGGCGTGGGGCGCGGACGCGGTCGTGGTGCAGGGCGGCGAGGGCGGTGGGCACACGGGCGAGGTCGCGACGACCGTGCTGCTGCCGCAGGTGGTGGACGCGGTGGACATCCCCGTCGTCGCGGCGGGCGGCTTCCACGACGGCCGGGGGCTGGTGGCGGCGCTCGCGTACGGCGCCGCCGGCATCGCCATGGGCACCCGGTTCCTGCTGACCTCCGACAGCACCGTGCCGGCGGCGGTGAAGGCCGCCTACCTCGCGGCGTCGGTCCGGGACGTGACGGTGACGGCGAAGGTCGACGGGCTGCCGCACCGGATGCTGCGGACGCCGTTCGTCTCCGGGCTGGAGCGGGCGGGGCGGGCCGGCACGCTCGTCAGGGCGCTGCGGCACGCGGCGGCGTTCCGGGCGGTGTCCGGTCTCGGCTGGACGGCGATGCTGCGGGACGGGCTGGCCCTGCGGCACGGCCGGAACCTGACGTGGAGTCAGGTGCTGCTGGCGGCCAGTACCCCGATGCTCCTGAAGGCGGCGATGGTGGACGGCCGGACGGATGCGGGGGTGATGGCGTCCGGGCAGGTCGCGGGCGTCATCGACGACCTGCCGAGCTGTGCCGAGCTGGTGGAGCGGGTGATGGCCGAGGCGGCGGAGGTGCTGGCCGCGCTCGGGGAGGAGCCGGTGGCGTGACCCTCACAGCCGCTCAATGATCGTCACGTTCGCCTGACCGCCTCCCTCACACATCGTTTGCAGCCCGTACCGGCCGCCGGTGCGTTCCAGTTCGTTCAGCAACGTGGTCATCAGCTTGGCTCCCGTCGCGCCCAAGGGGTGGCCGAGGGCCAGGGCGCCGCCGTTGACGTTGACCCTGGCCGGGTCCGTACCCGTCTCCTGAAGCCAGGCGAGGACCACCGACGCGAAGGCTTCGTTGATCTCCACCAGGTCGATGGCGTCCATCGTCAGGCCCGTCCGCTTCAGCGCGCGGGCCGTGGCGGGGATCGGTGCGGACAGCATGCGGATGGGGTCCTCGGCGCGGACGGAGAGGTGGTGGACGCGGGCGCGCGGGGTCAGGCCGTGGTCGCGCAGGGCGCGCCCGCTCGCCAGCAGGACGGCCGCCGCCCCGTCGGAGATCTGCGCGGAGAGGGCCGCCGTGATCAGCCCGCCGTCCACGACGGGCGGGAGCGCGGCCATCTTCTCGGGAGAGGTGTCCCGGCGCGGGCCCTCGTCGGCGGTCACCGGGCCGCAGGGGACGAGTTCCCGCGCGAAGCGGCCCTCGTCGGCGGCCCGTACCGCGCGCCGGTGCGAGCGCAGGGCGTACTCCTCCATGGCCTCGCGGGTGATGCCCCACGTGCGGGCGATGGTCTCGGCGCCGTGGAACTGGCTGACGGGCCGGTCGCCGTAGCGGGCCCGCCAGCCCTCCGAGCCGGCGTACGGGCCGTCGTCGAGCCCCAGGGGTTCGGTGGCCCTACGGGTGGCGTAGGCGATGGGGATCTGCGACATGTTCTGGGTGCCGCCCGCGATGACGAGGTCCTGGGTGCCGGAGAGGACGCCCTGGGCGGCGAAGTGGAGGGCCTGCTGCCCGGAGCCGCACTGCCGGTCGACGGTGACGCCGGGGACCTCCTCGGGGAGCCCGGCGGCCAGCCAGCTCGTCCGGGCGATGTCGCCGGCCTGCGGGCCGACGGCGTCGAGGCACCCGAAGACCACGTCGTCGACGGCGGCCGGATCGATGCCCGTCCGCTCCGTCAGGGCCCGCAGCACCAGGGCGCCGAGGTCGGCGGGGTGGACGGCGGCGAGGCCGCCGCCGCGCCGGCCGACGGGTGTGCGGACCGCGTCGACGAGGTAGGCGTCGGCCATCGCTGCTCCTCCGGGTCAGGCCCGGACGGCGATGCCGTCCAGGACCATCGACAGGTACTGGCGGGCGATCTCCTCCGGGCTGTGCGCGCCGCCCGGGCGGTACCAGGACGCCGCGACCCATACGGTGTCGCGGACGAAGCGGTAGGTGAGCCGGATGTCGAGATCGGCGCGGAAGACGTGCTCGGCGACGCCGCGCTCCAGCGTGCCGAGCCACACCGTCTCGAACTTCCGCTGGGACGCGGCGAGGTAGGCGAAGCGCGGCCGGCCGGTGAGGTGGCGGGATTCCCGCTGGTAGATGGCGACGGCGGGGCGGTGCCGGTCGATCTCGCGGAAGGACTCGGTGACGAGGGCCTCGATGGTCTCCCGGGGGCCGAGGCCGGCGGCGAGCACGGCGTCGTAGCCGGCCCACAGCTCGTCGAGGAAGGTGGAGAGGATCTCGTCCAGCATCGACTCCTTGGAGTCGAAGTGGTAATAGAGGCTGCCCGCGAGGAGGCCCGCCTCGTCGGCGATCCTGCGGACGGTGGTGGCGTTGTAGCCCTCGGCGGCGAACACCTCGGCGGCGGTGGCCAGGAGTTCGCGGCGCCGGTCGGGGGCCGTGATGACGGTGGTCTTCTTGCTGTTCGGCACGGGGTCATTGTCGGTCACGCGCGCTGGCTGCTGACCGAGACCGTCTCGCCGGTCATGTACGACGAGTAGCCGCTGGCGAGGAAGACGATGACGTTGGCGACCTCCCAGGGCTCGGCGTGCCGCCCGAGCGCCTCGCGCCCGGTCAGCTCGGCCAGCACCTCGGGCGTGGTGACCTTCGCCAGGTGGGGGTGGAGGGCGAGGCTCGGCGAGACGGCGTTGACGCGCACCCCGTAGGCGGCGGCCTCGGCGGCGGCGCAGCGGGTGAGGGCCATGACGCCGGCCTTGGCGGCGGCGTAGTGGGCCTGGCCGCGCTGGGCGCGCCAGCCGAGGACGGAGGCGTTGTTGACGACGACGCCGCCGGTGCCTTCCCGCATCCGGCGCAGGGCGGCGCGGGTGCAGCGGAAGGTGCCGGTCAGGGTGGTGTCGATGACTTTGTCCCACTGGTCGTCGGTCATGTCGGCGAGGTCGGCGGTGCCGCCGAGCCCGGCGTTGTTGACGACGATGTCGAGGGCGCCGTGCCGCTCCTCGGCGAGGTCGAAGAGGGCCGTGACCTGGTCCTCGACGGTGACGTCGCAGGGCAGGCCGGTGACCTGCCGGCTGCCGAACTCCTCGGCGAGCGCGGCCACGACGGCCCGCAGGCGGCGGGTGTGGGAGTCCCCGAGGACGACGCGGGCGCCCTCTTCGAGGAAGCGCCGGGCGGTGGCGCCGCCGATGCCGCTGCCGGCCGCCGCGGTGATGACGGCGGTGCGCCCGGTCAGCAGTTCGTGACCGGGGAGGTAGGGCGGCGGGCCCGGCCGGAGCGCGGTGCGGGACTCCTCGACGCTGCTCATGGCCGTACGTTAACCTACCAAACACTTGTTAGGGAAGGAGTGGCGGATGGCCCCCGCCCCAGGCCCCACCCAGGACCAACTCCCCGGCGACGAGGGGGCGGTTCAGCCGCCGGTGGTGCTCCGCGCCCGGCAGGGCCCGGTCGCGACCGTCACGATGAACCGGCCCGAGTACCGCAACGCGCAGAACTCGGCGATGACGTACGCCCTGGACGACGCGTTCCAGGAGGCCGCGGCCGACGACGAGGTCAAGGTCGTCGTCCTCGCGGGAGCGGGCGGGCACTTCTCCTCGGGCCACGACATCGGCACCCCCGGCCGCGACGCCCATCTCCCCCACCCGCGCCGGGCGGGGCTGTGGTGGGACCACTGCGGCAAGGCGGGCGCCGAGAGCCGTTTCGCCCGCGAGTCGGAGGTGTACCTGGGCATGTGCCGCCGGTGGCGCGAGCTGCCGAAGCCGGTGATCGCCTCCGTCCAGGGCGCGTGCGTGGCCGGGGGGCTGATGC
This sequence comes from Streptomyces sp. NPDC046215, assembly GCF_040646215.1. Lineage (NCBI taxonomy): Bacteria > Bacillati > Actinomycetota > Actinomycetes > Kitasatosporales > Streptomycetaceae > Streptomyces > Streptomyces sp. NPDC046215. The sequence continues at coordinate 19,893 of NZ_JBEYZW010000088.1, forward strand.
TGGCCTGGGTGTGCGACCTGATCGTGGCGAGCGAGGACGCCTTCTTCGCCGACCCCGTCGTCCGGATGGGGATCCCCGGCGTCGAGTACTTCGCGCACCCGTGGGTGCTGCCGCCGCGGGTCGCCAAGGAGCTCCTGTACACCGGCGACCGGATGTCCGCGCGGCGCGCCCACGAGCTGGGGATGGTCAACCGCGTGGTGCCCCGCGCTGAACTCGCGGTCCGCACGGAGGAGTTGGCGCTGCGGGTCGCGGCGATGCCGCGCATGGGCCTCGCCCTGGCCAAGCGGGCCGTCAATCAGGCCGAGGACCTCCAGGGCCTGCACAGCGGCCTGGACGCGGCGTTCGGTCTCCACCACCTGGCGCACGCGCACAACGCCGAGACGGCCGCGGACCCGCTCGGCGGTGTGGGCATCCGCGCGATGAAGGAGCGCGGCGCCTGATGGACCTGGACTTCTCCCCGCAGGAGAGCGCCTTTCGCGCCGAGGCCCGGGCCTGGCTCGCCGCCCATGTGCCGCGCACCCCGCTGCGGTCGCTGGAGACGCGGGAGGGGTTCGCCGAGCACCGGGAGTGGGAGCGGACCCTGGCCGCGGACGGCTGGTCGGCGGTCTCCTGGCCGCGGGAGTACGGGGGCCGGGGCCGCTCGCCCCTGGAGTGGCTGATCTTCGAGGAGGAGTACCACGCGGCCGGGGCGCCGGCCCGGGTCGCCCAGAACGGCATCAGCCTCCTGGCCCCCACCCTCTTCGCGCACGGCACGCCGGAGCAGCGCGCCCGCGTCCTGCCGCCCATGGCCGGCGGCGAGGTCGTCTGGGCGCAGGCGTGGTCGGAGCCGGAGGCGGGCTCCGACCTGGCGTCGCTCAAGTCCGTGGCGGTGCGCACGGCCGGGGGCTGGCACGTGAGCGGTCAGAAGGCGTGGTCCTCGCGGGCCGCGTTCGCCGACCGGGCCTTCGGGCTGTTCCGCAGCGGGTCGGGCGGGCCGCCGCACCACGGGCTGACGTACGTGATGTTCCCGCTGGACGCGCGGGGGGTGACGGTGCGGCCCGTCGGCCGCCTCGACGGCAAGCCCGCCTTCGCGGAGCTCTTCCTCGACGAGGTGTTCGTCCCCGAAGCCGATGTCGTCGGGGAGCCGGGCGAGGGCTGGCGGGTCGCCATGAGCACCGCGGGGAACGAGCGCGGGGCGGCGCTGCGCAGCCCGGGGCGGTTCCTGGCCGCGGCGGAGCGGCTCGTCGCGCTGTGGCGCTCGGCGGCGGACCCGGCCGACACGGCGCTGCGGGACCGGGTGGCGGACGTGGTCGTCCGGGCGCGCGCTTACCAGCTGCGGGCCTACGCCGAGGTCGCGCGGCTCGCCGAGGGCGGGTCGACGGGCGCGGAGGCCAGCCTCGGGAAGGTCTTCTGGTCCGAGCTGGACCTGGCCCTGCACGAGACGGCCCTGGACATCCTGGGCCCCTACGGCGAGCTCGCCGACATCGCGGGTGAGGCGCCCGCGGGCGGCGCCTGGGCGGACGGCTACACGTTCGCCCTGGCGGGCCCCCTCTACGCGGGGACCAACGAGATCCAGCGGGACATCGTCGCGGAGCGGCTGCTGGGGCTGCCGAGGGGGCGCCGGCGGTGAGGTTCCTCCCGGACGCCGAGCAGGCCGCTTTCGGCCGCACCCTGGACCGCATGCTGACCGCGGCCGGCACCCCGGCGGCTGTCCGGGCGTGGGCGCGTGGCGACCACGGGCCGGGCCTCGCCCTGTGGGCGCGCCTCGCGGAGGCGGGGGTCTTCGCCCTGGCCGCGCCGGAGGAGTACGGCGGGGTGGGCCCGCTGCCCGTGGAACTCGCGGTGGCGTGCCTGGAGTTGGGCCGGCATGCCGTGCCCGGCCCGGTGGCCGAGACGGTCGCGGTGACGGCGCTCCTCACCCGTCTGGCCGGGACCGGTGATACGGCACCGGCCCGGGAGTGGCTGCCGCGGGTCTGCTCGGGCGCGGCACGGGTGACGCTCACCCTTCCGGAGGAGAGCCCGTACGCCGTGGACGCGGACGTGTGCGACGCGGTGTTCACCGTGACGAAGGCCCCGCGCCCGGCCGGGCCGGACACTCTTGCGCTGCGGCTCGCCCCGGGAACCGGCCCGGTGCAGCCGTCGCTGGACCGGGCGCGTCGGCTGGCCCGCCCCGAGGGCGCCGGGCGGCCCCTGGCCTCCGGGCGCGCGGTGCGGGCCGCCGTGGCGCACGCGGTGGACTGGGCGGCGTTCGCGGTGGCCGCCCAAGCGCTCGGGGTGGGGCTGGCGCTGCTGGAGCGCACGGTCGCGTACACGAAGCAGCGCACCCAGTTCGGCGTGGCCGTGGGCTCGTTCCAGGCGGTCAAGCACCGTTTGGCGGACACCCTGGTGGGGCTGGAGTTCGCCCGGCCGCTGGTGCACGGGGCGGCGGTCGCCCTCGCGTCGGGCGGGCCGGGCGCCACCGCGGAGGTGGCCGCGGCGAAGGCCGCCGCCTGCGACGCGGCGTACGCGGCGGCCCGGACGGCCCTGCAGCTCCACGGCGCGATCGGCTACACCGCGGAGTGCGACCTGTCCCTGTGGCTCGGCAAGGCGCGGGCCCTGCGCTCCGCGTGGGGCACGCCGACGGCCTGCCGGGCCCGCGCCCTGGGGCTATCTTTTAGGTAGCCGGCCGGGCGGTCACCCACCGCCGCGCCCGCTCGCCCCCGTCCACGCTCGTTTGGTCCACGCTTGCTCTCGTTCACGCCACGTCGGCGCGGCGGCCGGTCCGGCGGTCACCGGCGGGAAGGGTCGACACCGTGACAGAGGACGTCGTCGCGCGCGTGCTGCGCCAGTGGCAGCAGGTCCACCCCGGGCTCGACACCGCGCCGGTGGCCGTGATCGGCCGGCTCAACCGCTGTGCGGCGCTGCTCCAGCAGGCCGCGGACGCCCCGCTGGTGCGCGAGGGGCTCACGCGGGCGGAGTTCGACATCCTCGGCACCCTGCGCCGTACGGGGGTGGAGCTGACCCCGGGCCAGATCGCGCGGGAGACCTTCGCCTCCGGGGCGGCCGTCACCAAGCGGCTGCGGGAGCTGGAGGCGCGCGGCCTGGTCGGGCGGCGCACCGACGAGCGCGACCGGCGCGTGGCCCACCTGCGGCTGACCGGGCCGGGCACGGAGCTGATCGACCGGCTGATGCCCCGGCAGCTCGACTACGAGAAGGCGCTGCTGTCCGGGCTCGGCGCGGACCGGCAGGGCCGGCTCGCGGAGACGCTGGCCGAGCTGCTGGTCCTCCTCGAAGGGCGCCTCGGCGGCCTCCGGCCCTGAGTCCCGCCGGCCGCCGGACGGCCCGTCAGCCCGCCCGGCGGCCGGCACGCGCGGACCGGGAGATGATCTCCCTGTGCCCAGTAGATGATGAATCAGTAACAGAGGCACCCTTTTGCCCTGCCCGTCCCCTCTTCCCCGGTGACAAAGATCGCCGACAGGGAGAGCGGGACGAGCCATGGCGCTGCCGAAGAAGTACACGAACCGGATCGCGGCGACGGCGGCGGTCCTCGCGATAGCCGGCGGCACCCTGGCCGTGGCGGTCAGCGAACGCGGAAGCGGCGGCGACAGCTCCCCAGCGGCCGGCCGTCCGTCCCCGGCCAAGAGCGTGAGCCAGGAGATCGTCCGCGTCTCGGAGGACTCCGGCAAGACCGTCAACCTCACCCTCGACGACGGCCCGGACCCCACCTGGACGCCCAAGGTCCTCGCCCTCCTGGAGGAGTACCACGCCAAGGCGACGTTCTGCATGATCGGCCCGAACGCCAAAGCGCACCCGGACCTGGTGAAAAAGGTGGTCGCGGCGGGGCACCGGCTGTGCGACCACTCCATGACGCACGACACCACGATGGACAAGAAGCCCGTCGCCTACCAGTCGCGGGAGATCCTCGACGCGAAGAAGCTGATCGAGGAGGCGTCGGGCGGCACGCCCGTGCAGTACTACCGGGCACCGGGCGGGGCGTTCACCCCCGACAGCCGGCGGATCGCCGCGGAGAACGGCATGCGCCCGCTCGGCTGGAACGTGGACACCAAGGACTTCGAGCACCCGGGCGTCAACACGATCGTGGACACCGCCAAGCGCCAGCTGAGCAAGGGGCCGACCGTCCTGATGCACGACGGGGGCGGCTCCCGCGCCCAGACCGTGGAGGCCCTCGGGCGGCTGCTGCCGTGGCTGAAGCAGGAGGGGTACGCGTTCAGCTTCCCGAAGGTCTGACGGACGTCACGGGGCCGGGCGTGCCGGCCTGGGTGGGCAGCTTCGCGGCGGGAAAGGCGTTGTTGCTGTCGCAGACCATGTCCGAGATGACGTAGCTGCCGCCGCTGAGCTCGACCTTCACGTCGTGCAGGGCCCGCCCCCGCGGCACCTCGGCGTTGGCGGCCGTGCACACGAGCTGGCTCCGGGCGATGGGGCTCAGCCGGGTCACGTTCAACGGCAGCTGGATGCCGACCCGCATGGTGCCGGTGGTGACGTGGACTTCGCCGTTCATCTTCGGCAGGTCGGAGTACAGGCCGCGCACCTGCTCCGCCGAGTTGGTCCCCTGCAGGAGCAGGTTGACGGCTTCCTCCGCGCCGACCTTCGCCCCGGCTTCCCGGGGTGAGGAGGTGATGCCGGACGGTGACATGAAGTAGAGCCGGACGTCGAACACGTTGGCCGCGCCCGGCCGCCTGGCCCCCGTCGCCGGCAGCCCCGCGTCGATGACGTCGGTGGTCGTCACCCCGCAGCCCGCCAGCGTGGTGAGCAGCAGCGCGGCCGCGCCCACGGCGTACCGCTTCCTCGTGGTCCGCACCGTCTTCATACCTCCCCACCCCCGCCGTGCCGCAGCGGCAGGTCCACCGTGAACACCGCTCCTCCTGACGGCCCGTTGGCGGCGCGGACGGTGCCGTCGTGCAGGCGGACGTTCTCCAGGGTGATGGCGAGGCCGAGGCCGCTGCCCTCGGAGCGGGCCCGGGCGGAGTCCGCCTTGAAGAACCGCTCGAAGACGTGCGGCAGCACCTCGGGGTCGATGCCCTCGCCCCGGTCCGCGATCTCGATCAGCAGCCGTTCGCCGCCGTCCGGCCCCTCGACGCGGACGGCCACGCTCACCGGCTCGCCGCCGTGCTTGAGGGCGTTGCCCACGAGGTTGGCGACCACGACGTCGATCCGCCGCGGGTCCAGCCGGGCGCGTACGCCCTCGGGCAGGTCGGCGGCCACCTTGTCCTGCCAGCCGCGGGCCTGGAGGGTCTTGCGCACGGTTTCGGAGACGTCGACCTCGTCGAGGTGGAGGGCGGCGGCGCCCGCGTCGAAGCGGGAGATCTCCATCAGGTCCTCGACCATCCGGGCGAGCTTCCCCGTCTCCTCGCTGATGAGGCGGACCGCGTGGGCGGTGTCCGGGTCGAGGGTGGCGGCGTCCTCGTCGAGGACGTCGACGACGGCGGTCATCGCGGCGAGCGGGGTGCGCAGCTCGTGGGAGACGTCGGCGGCGAAGCGCCGGGAGTTGGCTTCCATGCGGCGCAGCTCCGCGACGTTCCCCTCCAGGGCCTCGGCCATGTCGTTGAAGGTCAGGGAGAGATCGGCGAGCTCGTCGCGGCCGGTCACCTTCAGGCGGGTGTCCAGCTCTCCGGCGGCGATCTTCCCCGAGGCGCGGCGCAGCTCGCGCACGGGCCGCAGGACGCCGCGCGCGGCGATCAGGGCGGGCACAGCGGCCAGGGCGACCGCGGGCAGGGCGCCCCGCTGGGCCGCTTCGACCAGGGCCTGGACGTTGGCCTCGTCCTCACGGAGCGGCAGCAGGGCGTAGACCTCCAGACCGGAGCGTTCGCTGGACTCCCGGTAGGTGACGGGCAGGCCGATGGCGAGCCAGGGGTCGCCATCGACGGCCAGGCGCTGGAAAGCCGGAATGCCCGAGTGGACCTTCTTCTGGAGGCCCTGGGGGATGAGCCGGTCGCCGACCACCGGCGGCATCATGGCGCCGCCCCGGTAGCGGACGGAGATGGCCCAGTGCTGCGCCCTGCCCGCTTTGGCGAGCCGGTCGCTGAGGTCGACCTGGCTCTGCCTGGTCAGCGGGAAGCTGTAGTCGGGCACCTGCGAGTTGACCTGGGACCGCAGGGAGTCGATGGCCGTGTCCTGGGTGCGCTTGAGGATCGCGGTGCGGGCCTCGCGGAAGGTCAGGGCCGCCGTGGTGAGCGCGCTCAGCGCCGCGACCAGCAGGAAGGCGACGACGAGCCGGGCGCGCAGCCCGCCGGCGACCGCGCGCAGCGAGGGACGGCGGAGGGTGGGGAGCCCCAGGTGCGGGCGTCTCACAGGGGCCCGAACCGGTAGCCGAAGCCACGCACGGTCTGGATGTAGCGGGGTGAGCGCGAGGAGTCCTCGACCTTGGTCCGCAGCCGCATCACACACGCGTCCACCAGCCGCGCGTCCCCGTGGTAGCTGTGCTCCCACACGTGTTCCAGGAGCTGCTGGCGGCTGAAGACCCGGCCGGGGGTCGCGGACAGGTAGAGCAGGAGCTTCATCTCGGAGGGGGCGAGCGCCAGGTCCTGGCCGTGCTTGGCGACGAGCAGGCCCTTGCGGTCGATGGCGAGGTCGCCGTGCGTCTCCACGGGCTGGGCCGCGGCCGGGTCGGGGCCGCCGTCGCCGGGGGCGGCCCGGCGCAGCACGGCCCGGATGCGGGCCTCCAGGACCTCGCCGCGGGCGGGTTTGACGATGTAGTCGTCGGCGCCCGCCTCCAGGCCGAGGACGACGTCGATGTCGTCGCCGCGGGCGGTGAGCATGATGATCGGGATCTGCTGGGTGGCGCGGATGCGGCGGCACACCTCGAAGCCGCTCTTGTCGGGCAGCATCAGGTCGAGCAGGACCAGGTCGGGCCGGAAGGTCTCCATGGCGGCGAGGCCGGCCTCGCCGGTCGGCGCGCCCTCGACCTCGTGGCCGCGGCGGCGCAGGGTGAGCGTGACGCCTTCCCGTACGGCCCGGTCGTCCTCGATCAACAGCACGCGTGACATGCGGACAGTATCCGTCCCATCAGCACATTCGTGCGCCGTGCGAGCCGGTGAACGAGAGAACTGTCACCGAGTGCTCATATTCGCCCGGACGGGCTCGGGGGGCGGCTGCCGGGGGGCGGCGAGGACGGGCCACAGCCCGGGCTCCTCGAAGTCCAGGGCCCACAGGGCGGTGCCGGTGACATGGTGCCGGGCCAGGACGGCGAGGTGGGCGGCGGTGCCCTGGGCGTCCTGGTACCAGACCTCCCGCTGCCGGCCGGCCTCGGTGTAGGTGAAGTGCGGGGTCCGGGATTCGGGGTCGAGGGCGTAGGGGGCACCGACGCGCCGGCGCAGGGCCTCGGCCTCGCGCGCGGTGCGGTGGGTGGCCCGGGCGGGGTCGCCGACCCGGTGGTCCCAGCCGTAGGCGGGCAGGCCCATCTCGATCTTCTCCGCGGGCACCCGCGCGGTGGCGTAGCGGAGGATGTCGTCGTACCAGGCGGGGCTGGAGAGCGGGCCGGGCGGGTCGAGGGCGTTGTGCAGGTTGTAGCCCATGATCCGCAGCCGGTCGAGGGTGCGGCCCAGGTGCGCGTAGTCGTAGACGGGGCCCTCGTCGCGCTCCTTGGCGGCCGAGCGGGGGAAGACGGCGGCCACGCACTCCTTGTGCAGGGCGTGGAGCCGGGCGCAGAGCTCGGTGGTGAGGGTGTTGAAGCCGGTGCGGACGCGCTCGGCGAGGGCGGGGGTGGTGGCGGTCTCGTTCATCTTCTCGTAGTCGAGGTCGAGGCCGTCATAGGAGTGGTCGGTGACGAGCCGCACCAGGGTGGTGACGTGCAGGGCGCGGGCCTTGGGGTCCTCCGTCAGGCGGGCCACCGCCTCGGCACCGAGGCTCTCGGTGACGGTGGGGAGGACCTTGATGCCGGCCCGGTGCAGCCCGTCGGTCACGGCCCGGTCCTCCGCGCCCGGGTGGGCCGTGAGGCGGTCGGCGGCGGTGGTCTCGTACCAGAACGGGCTGACCGTGTGGAGCTGGTCGGCGTGGGCGAGCGCGTCCCGGTAGGCGCCGGGTTCCCAGTAGGGCAGCCAGGCGGAGACCGTGCGCGCGGGCGGCTCCGCCGCGCCGGCGGCGGGCAGCAGCAACCCCACGAGGGCCCCGGCCGCGGCCAGGGCGGCGGCGCGTCTGCGGATCATGGCCTCCAGCGTGGCGCGGGGCACGGGGCGGCGCGACCGCGGTGACCCGGGCGGGGGGCCGTGCGCTCCGTGGGGAGCCGCCGCGCGCTTCGCAAGGGCGGGGTCCGCGGGCGCCGCGGGCTCCGCGGGGGCGGGCGCTGCGGGCGGTCCGGAGGCGCGGCCGGGGCCGAGGCTGAGGTCGGGTCGGGTCGGGTCGCAGACGGAGTCGACGCCCGAGCCGGGGCCGACGCCCGGGCCAGGGCCGAAGCCGACGCCCGGGCCGGGCCAAGGGCCAAGGACCGGGCCGATGGCGAGGCCGGGGCCGGGTCGGAGACGGAGTCGATGCCCGGGCCGAGGCCAGGGCCAGGGGCCAGGGTCCGGACCAGAGCCCGAGGCCGGGGTCGGCGACCGGGCACGGGCCGGAGGCCCGGCCGGTGCCAGGGGGCCGGGCGGGCGAGCAGCAGGCCCAGCGCCGCGGCGGCGACCGCGT